>NZ_JNAS01000001.1:0-300000 GCF_000760115.1 Prochlorococcus marinus str. SB | reverse complement strand
ATGTTTTAAAATCATGAATTTATTAGCTTCTTTTGCTTTAGGTGGTTTCAATCCATGGGCAGCAGGCTTTGGAATTGGTTCTTTAGTCCTTTTTGGTCTTGTTGGTCTTGTTGCGGGTCCAAACCTAAAGAATTTTGACCCTGATGCATAAATCATCATATTTTATATAGATTTTAAAAGACTCATTTGAGTCTTTTTTTATGCGGTTTTTTAAATTTATTTTTAGAATCAATTTAAATCATATTCCGCCAAAGAAATGTTGTTAAATCCTTTTTATCCATTTACTTTTTTGAAAATCTCTTCTCTTAAAGCTACTATTGTTTTTTTATCAATACTTTTAATTAAATCAAATTTGCTTAGATTAAAAGGGGGACTAATAGGTGGTCTTTTTGCCTTGATACTCATATCGGGTATTTTTGCCTCTAGTACCGTAGCTTTAGGATCATTAATTTATGCATATCGATTAAAAAAGAAATCTAATTCTGTTGATAATCAAATGCAGGATTTAGAAACTGTTAATGTTTAAGATATTTTTTGAACCAAATTCAGTTGGATAACCTAAAATGGCGTTCCAGGTACAAAATGCAAGACTAAAAATCCAAAACCAGCAGCAAAAATTATTGATACTGCGATGATTAGAAGGCCCGATGCCATCCCCCCTTCGTTAAACGCCATTTAGTTAATTATTTATAAATCAATAATAGAACATAATTGTTCCCAGGTAATAGTTCTAATTACTCATATATCATCCAAATTTATTATTAATGGTAAATAAAAGTAAAAAGATGGAAGTTAATGAGATAATAAAACCAAATATTATTAATGGTTTAGATTTGACATTTTCTTCTTTCTTAAGCTTATTTTTTGAAGAAGGAAAATTTTTATCTTTTTTTTTATAAATAAGATTGGAAAAAGGTTTAATCACGATAAATTTTAGATTTAAGCTAATTACCCTAATGTTTTGAACAAATCTTTATGGTAATCAACAACATTTTGACAACTTATTACAGGTGTAAATTCCATATGAATGCCAAATTTGGCTCTCCATGGAGCAAAATGCTCGAAAATTTCTTTATCACTCTCTGCCTTACATAAACAAACTACTCTACCCTCCCCTGGAGCATGAACTCTAAATAGCATCTCAAATTTGTCCGTTTTATCTGATTTTGCAATTTCACCATTTTCCCATGCTTCTACAAATAATTGATAAGCTTTCACTTGATTCTCAATATCTGGGAATTGGCAGTCAGCAAGAAATAATTGCATTGGAGTATTCTCAAAGTTTTATTCATTATCCCTCAAATACTTATTTATTAATGGGACTGTTTGAATTTGAAGATCAGAAAAAAAATATTTTCCTAAATAAAGTGAGAAGAGAGAGTCTCAAGGAATTTTCCAATATCTTTTTTATATAAACTATCTGTGATTTTTAAAGAAAATAATTCATAATCATTTATATCTTTTTTTTTATCAAAATTAATATTTCCCTTTAATGAAATGTTCTTCATGATTTATATGATCACTATTTAAAATTTAAACAAATATGAGTAAAAGACAAATTTCTTTACATTATGTTTTTTATGAGAGAAAATTCTAAGGCTAATAATTAATAATTAATTTATTTAAGAATTAATTAATTTTACTACGATATATAAGAAAGAATTAGTTAAAGAAAAAATTACTGTTAATAGAGATGCAATAACGGGTAATAAATTGAACCACAATTGCGAAGTTGTCATTTTTGAATCAATAGGCAGAAAATTGGTTCTTTTTTTAATTCTTATTTGTAACCAAAAAATAGATAATGGATAAATTATTCTTGAGAAAGTAATTATCAATGAAGGCAAAATACTTTGGTTTGAATAAAGTATAAATCCTGAAAAAAAGTATAACGCCCAAATTAGAACCCTTTGAATCAGAATTAATCCCTTTCTTTTGCCAGACATTATTAATTAATTTTTATAGTTTTAGTCATTTTATATCTTTCAAAAAAAATGTTATTTATAATGACTTTTTCTTTACGTATAATTTCCCATTCATTTTTAAGAAATAATTCATAACTTATTAAGCTCGCTTCAGTATAAAGAGAATCTAAACCTTCTTTCTTTGCTTCATCTTCTAATTTATGAAGTAATTTAGAGCCGTATCCTTTTCTTTGAAATATACCTTTACAGTAAAATAGAGCAATTCTATCGTTGGGATATCTTGTGGCAAAAGCAATAATAATTCCTTTTTTAGTTATAAGCCATCCTTTCCCTTTAACTATTGACTTATTAAAATTTGGGTTATTCCAAGCTTGGCTTGACCAAGCTCTTTTTTGTTCTTGACTATAAATTTTTTCATCTAAAGATTGAATTGAATCAAAATAAACCTTCTTTAATTCCAGTTGATCTTTAATAGTGATTTGTCTTAAATTCATATACAAATCTTTTATTTAATATGCCTAGTAAAAATATAGTCGCAATTGGGGGAGGAGGATTTGGACGTTCATTAGGCTCACTTGAAATTGAAAAATATATTGTTTCTCTAAGTAATAAAAAAAGACCTAAAATTTGCTTTATTCCAACAGCATCTGGCGATAGTAGTTTGTACAAACTAAATTTTTATAGAGCATTTTCTAAACTTGATTGTATAACAAGCCATATTGATTTCTTCTCTAGAACAGAAAACTTAGAAGAGAAAGTTTTAACTCAAGACATCATTTATGTTGGCGGAGGAAATACAAAAAGTATGTTAGCTGTTTGGAAAGAATGGAATTTACATATAATTTTGCGAAATGCTTACGAAAAAGGAATTGTAATGAGTGGTGTAAGTGCTGGGGCTATTTGTTGGTTTGATAAAGGTATAACTGATTCATATGCTAATGAATTAGCCATAATTGATTGCTTAGGCATAGTTGAAGGTATTGCATGCCCGCATTTCGATGAAGAGAAAGAGAGGGAGCCTTACGTTAATGATGTTATTCAGAGAGAAATTATTGAATCTTGTATATGTATTGAGGGCAATTGTGCCTTGCATATTAAAAATGATATTGACTATTCCACAATTGATTTTGGTAATGGTAGAAACTGCTTTAGAGTTGCAAGGGAAAATAATCTTGTAAAGAAAGAAATTCTTTGAAAAGAAAATATTTTTAATATCTTTTAGATCTCATCATTCTTCGAGATAGAAGTAAATTCAATCCCTTTGTATTTTACGAAAGATGCAGTCCATACTTCTTTTGAGAGATTGCCAAGGTATTTTAGAAACTGTTGTGTATCTCCATCTCTTATCCATTCAGATTTAATGAATGGAAGCTCTTTCTGCATTCTTTTAGGATGCATATGAACAAGGAGCAAACCTTTTTCTTCAGAAGCCCTTTTTAAAGCACCTTCATCACTTCTTTGAAACACTCTCATTAGAAGATTTAAAATTACCTCTTCTCCAAGTTTCTTGAAATTTTCTGATTCCTCTAAATTATCTTTAACTTCTTTACCTCCAAGAGGCATTGCTCTAACTAAGTTTTGCTCTATTAAAGCTATTGCAATTAGATAATCTTGGCTAGCCATATTCTAAAATAATACTTTTTTTGTTATTCTAACCTCTCGAGTTCATGAAAATCTTTCATGGATTAAATATCCGCGATAAGAAGAAAGGAAATAATTTGTTAATTATTTTCTAATACAATTTAACTATTGTTTTTTATTTTAATTAGTAAAATTAAAATTTTATTTCTCATGAGGTTATTTTTATTTTTATTTTTCGGTATTTTTGTAGGTCTTTATTTATCATGGCCCGGTTTAGTAATACCAGAAAATTGGAAATGTTTTAATCAAATTATTGCAAAATCTGCACAAGATAAAATTTCTTTAAAAGCTGCATTAGAGATTTCCCCCAGTTACCTTCTAAAGGCTAAGAATAAAAAGACGTCTTCTAAAATCAGAATCGTAGCAGATGCGTGTTTTCGTTAATATGTTGAGTGACTAAATATGACTACTAAATAATGAACAATAAAATAAGATTTGAATTATCATTTAAAAATATTTCTCAGTTAGACGATAAACTTAATTTCTGCAAATTAAATAATATCAAAAATATTAATATTCCATGTAAAGGACTTATAAAGAAGGATTTATTTAACTCAACTATTAAATATATATCAAAAAACTATAATGAATTTAATGTAACCTATCACTATAGTCTTTATCATCAATATTCAAAAAATAAAGAAAAATCGTATCAGGAATTTTTAGATTTTGTTAAAAGTTCTAAGACTAATAAAATTTATGAAATTCTGCTTGTGTCGGGATCAAATAAGAAAAAAAACTTTGACTCAGTTGATGTGTTAGCTTATTTAAAAAGAAAAAAATATTTAAAAGTTAAATTAGGTATAGCTTACAATCCATATTTGGAAAAATATTATAATATTTCTTCAGAAAGAGAAAGGTTCGAAAAAAAAATTTCGACTGGGTTAATAAATTCAATTTGGTTTCAATATGGTACAGATATTAAAGTTCTTCAGAATGAGATGACTTATCTTAAAAACGTAGCAAAAGAAGAAAAATTAAATTTATTTGGAAGTTTATTTATTCCTTCTAAACAATTTATAGCACGGTTTAAATTTCGTCCTTGGAAAGAGGTATATATATCTGAAAAGTGTTTATCTGACTTGGAGAATTTTTTTGATTTCACAAACGATTTAGTTAGTTTTTATAAAAAAAATAATATTACACCTGTAATTGAATCTGATTTTTCATCATTAGAAAAACTTCATTCTGTTTATAGTTTTCTTGAAAATGAAAGATAATTTCTGTCAATATCATACCTATGAAAAGTGATGTTACATATGACTTATTAATAATAGGTGGAGGTATATCTGCTTGTGTTTTCGCTTCGAAGTATCTGAAAAATAATATTACAAAAAAAGTTGGATTAATTGAAATTGGTCGTGGACTTGGAGGGAGATCCAGTACAAGAATAAGCAAAAAATATGAAGGATGGAAACTAAATCATGGTTCTCCAAATTTTAATATATCTAACAGTAAAAATAATCTTCTATTAAAAAGGTATATTGATGAATTATTGGAAAATAAATATATAAAAATTGACGACTCAGAAATATTTTTTTTAAATGAAGATTCTAAATTAGAAACCATAAAAAAATCTGAATTTTCTTGCGGGGTTAATTATTTATCTTTAGATTCCATGAGTGATTTATCGAAAAAGATAATTGAGTCAAATAATTTTAAAGAGGAAATTGATTTTTTCTTTGAAACCTTAATAGTAGATATGAAGTTTAATGATAAGGAATGGTTACTAACATCTAAAAATGGCGTCAAATTCAAGTCTAAATATCTAATTTGTTCAACTAATTTGTTGTTACATAAGAGGTCTTTAAAAATATTAAACGTAAATCAAATTCCATTAAGAAAAGCAATTCCTATTAATAGTGATAAAAAAATAGATTTACTATTAAATTTCTTAGAAGAACAAACATTTATTCCCAGGTTAACTTTTCTAATTTATACAAATAAAAAATATAGTTATAAAGATTATTATTCTAAAAAACAAAGGTATTTTTATTTAAAAAATAATTTAGAAAAAAAATATAGATTTGAAAGAATTATTTTTCAGCTGCAAGATAATAATAAATTAGGAATTGTAGTACATTCAAAAAATGCAGAGTTAATTAATTCTTATATTAGTGCAAAAGATGAAGAAGTTTTTAAACAAAAAATAATTAAAAATTTCAATAAATTGTTTGAAAAGAATTCCTTAGTAAATAAATTAACTTTTGATGAAAAAATATCTATTATGAAATGGAGAGCTTCACAGCCTTCTGGCCTTGCCGTACCATTATCTTTACAACTTAGTAGAAAATATAAAATTGGATTTTGCGGAGACTGGTTTGAAGGAGATGGATTTGGCAGAATTGAAGGTTCAATTTTAAGTGCTTTAATATTAGAAAAAAAAATTAAAGACTTAATTAAATAATTTTTTCAGAATGTTATCTATGTCAGTGTTTTTTTCAATAATGAATTTATTTGTATTATTTTTTATGCTATCAGGTTTGAATTTTTCATAATAAATACTCCATGATTTTAAGAAGTCATTCTCAGCTTGTTTTTTATCCTTCCCCCTTTCTTTTATATCTCTTTGTAAAACTCTTTTCATACACTCATTTTTTTTAGTTTTTATTTCTAAAAAAATATAATCCTTAATATTTAAAGTGTTTGATAATTCTTTAGCAAATATACCCTCAACAATTAAAAAACTAATATTATTTGTTTCGTTTAAGATATTTTTAATTGTTTTCTTTTCGAAATTATAATAACGATCACAGATTGAAATTCCATTCTTATAAATAAAATCAAAATCTTTTTTGAATAGTTCGTTATTAAAACTAATACTTCTATCAAAAAAACCTTCTATAAATTTAGGTAGTAATTTACTTAATAACCCTGTCTTATAGTAATTGTCGGTACTTAACACGAAACCATTTTTATTTTTTTTTATTATTTTATTTGATAAAGTTGTTTTCCCGCTTCCAGAAGGTCCACTTATAAAAATAAGCTTCATTTTTATGATTTGTTCTTTAATAAGATTTTAACTTTACTATTTATAAATACCTTTAAATTTTGAATATACATTTTAACTTTTTTAGTTTTTAAAATAATTTAGAATTCCTTGCAATGGCTCGTAAGCTTGCATAAATATTAAATGTGTGTCTTTATATAATTGTAAATAAATTATTTCTATACAGTTATTGTTATCTTGTTATTAATTCCTATAGAATTTAATAGAAAATAATAAACTGAATAGCTAATTTTATTACTTATATATTTCAATGATTTCTAAATTTCTCAGCAAACTAAAATCAATTTTATTTAAAAGTGAAGTAATTTCTGAAACTCCTTTAAAGAAAGAAAAAAAAGTAGCAAAGTCAGCAAAGTCTGCAAAAGCAAAAACAAAAACAAAAACAAAATCAAAAACAAAAACCAAAGCAGTAAATTCTAAGAAAAATATTGAAACTTTGACTACACTTCCAGGTGTTGGAGCAAAAAGCGCAAAAGCTTTGTATGAGGCTGGATTTAAAACAACAAAGGCAGTTATCGCTGCAGATGAAAAAGATCTTCTTGCTGTGTCAGGAGTTGGAATAAATTTTGTTAAGAAGCTTAAAAAGCTTAAGTAGTTAAAATTTTATTTTAAACCTTTCTAAGAAAATTTTAATATCAACTCATATTAAAAAAATTTATGAGCTGTAGCAGACTATCTTCTTCTTGCTTTTCTTCTCTGTTGCAACTTTCTTTTATATTTTTCAATAGGAGTTTCGTGATGTCTAAGTCTTTTTAAATCTGCAAAGATTCCCGACTTAGATACTTGTCTTTTAAATCTTCTGAGGGCTGACTCAATCCCCTCGTTCTCTCCAACTGTAACTTGTGTCAAAATTTTCTAAATAAAACTTATTCTAGCACCTGAACAGATACATTTAAACTATAAACTTCTAAGCGAGGGTTAATTGTTTATTTGGCTAATTTTTTGCCCACTCCATAAATCTTTTTTTATTACTTTTTATGTCTTGTAATGATTCAAAATAATATTTTTCCCAATTATCTTTAGGCAGGCCAAGAAATAACATTAGATTTAATGGATATTGATCGCTATCAGAACAATTTCTAAAATCATCCCTGAATAGAAAGATTTCCTTTTTTAGAGCAATTGCGATACCCAATTCAATCATTACACCTTCATCTGGAGGATTTCCATTAACAATCGCAAAAATACAATCACATTCTTTTAAATCATTGAAATTACTTTTTGCAACTTCATATGCCCATTGACTGTTTTGTTGTGTTAATAGTTTTGCTCTCTCAAAAGGTTCAAATACTTCTATATTTAAATCATTGAAGATTTCAATAAATTCATCTAAAAGTGTTTTAGTTTGTTTTGAAAATCCATATGGATTTGCCAAATATAATTTCTTACTCAACTCAAACCTCTTTTTCTGATGTAATCTTCGCAGTCACTTTTTGCAGTTAAAGTATTTTCCCAAGGGAAAACTATCCATTGGCTTTTTTTAGATATAAATACTGTATTCCACCATGTAGGTTTGATTTTACTAAATAATACAAAAAACATTGCTCCTTCAATATCCTTGAAGTTCGTTAATGTAAGACCGGTTTCATAAACATCATCTACTATTAGTGAATTTTTTAGTGGTTCTGAAATTAATTTAATTTTTAATTTATGGCTTAGTGCTACAGCAAGACATAAGCCACCACGAGGAACTCCATATATTCCAGAAAAGTCCTTAAACCTGCATTTATTAGCTATTTGTTCTACGCTCTCATCAAATTCTCTCCAAGTAAAATAACTTATCATCTTAATTATCTTTGTTTACTGTTTTAGCAGCGTAATTTGAAGCAATTACACTTAAAAGTGCTAACACTTGCTCATTTGGACAATTAGTATTTTTTTTTAAATTTTCACATTCATTTATTATCTTTGCGTATGTATCCTCAACTATCCCGTTCATTTGATCGATACTAAAAGAATATGGTTTATTCATTTTTAAATTATTAATTTTTTTTATTTTTACTTAAATATCCAACGAAGTAAATATTTTTAGTATTTAATGATATTATTATTCCCACATTGGCTCATTTAATTTTTCTTTTTTAAGTGAAGAAGGAACATAAGTATGTAAAGTTTCAATTTTTATTGCCCATTTTTTAGAGTTTCCCTTTAAACTTTCGCTTTCAATTAGGTTTGTTAACGGAATCCTTTTTCTAACTTTAAGAAGTCCTAGACAAGCTTCCCAAGCCTCTTGATTTTTATAAATATCTAACCAAAAATCAAAAATATTTTCCAAGATTTCTAAAGGGAGATCAAATGAAATTCCCATTGAAGGACTTCCAATTAAATAATTTTTGTTTTTGAGTTCATTTAATAAATTATTCAAGTTTAAATTAATAGCTAAAAGAATATCTTTTGCTGATTCATTACCTATTAATTCTTTTCTATGGCAATCTAAAAGATTTTCATCCTCAAGAATATTTTCATCGCAATTTTTTATTCCCACTATCCAAAAACCTTCTCCATTATTTACTCCACTAGCAAGAAATAGATATTGAGGTGAATTCTCCAAGACTTCTAATCATTTTTCCCATTTTTAACATTTTTTGCATGATATGAAAATTATTTTGTAGTGCAATTAACAATATATACTCCTCGCAAAAAAAATTAGTTGTTAAAATGGAATTTTAGAAAATGTTTGATTTAAAAGAGTTAAAACTTATGTTTTTGGACCCTACCGATTTGATCATTAATAATATAAATAACTACCTTTGTAGTAATAAAACAATAAAATCTATTTTTTCTTAGGAAATAATTTTCCTATTTTCTCCTTTTGCAAGTACTCCTTTTTAGTTCTTATTTTTTTATCTTCTAGTGATTCTTTATTAGTACTTACTGCATAAATAATATAGAAAATCATACCAGTAAATATTAATCCTAAAAAAATAATTAATATTCCTAATGGTTCACTGGGGCTAAAAATTTTAAGATCTAAAGCTGTATTTAGGTAAATTATCATCAATTAAGTAATTCCTTAAAGAAATTTATGGAAATCTAATTGATTTCTTCGTATCCAAAAAATGTAGTATTGTCACCGTTTTTATACCCATTAGCTGCTTCCTGTGGGTTCTGACTATCAATTTTTCTTGCTTTAGCATGAATCATGTTAAATGGGAAAATAACAGCTCCTACGAAAAAATGAAGGATTAAAAAGTCTGAAGGTAGCCCATTTGTCCAGTCAGGAAAAAATAGCAATGTCATCAATGATTCGTACATATAAGTAGTCGGATAAATCTCTGACTATTATTGCTGAACTTATCGCAATACTTTGAATTTTTAATAAATTGAAATTTAATTTGCTTTTAATAATTATCAGATTTAATTGAAAAGACAATTTTAAAATACTATTATATTACCTATAAACAATTGATTAATAGCTGTTGTTAAAATTATTTTTTGTCTTACTTTTATTTATAATTTTCCAACTAAAACCTACAATGGGTTTAGCTTTTGAAACGTCCGATCCTAGTGTTATTTTGCTACAAAATAGGATCTCTAATAATTTCTCTAAGAAATATTGCAATGCTATCCAAAATGGTCTTTCTAAAGATGAAGCAATGAAATCAGCTATTGTAAAAACTGAAAACATTATATCTTTCTCTTACAATCCTCAGAAAAAATGGATTGAGAAGAGTGACTTGGCAAATCAAATTTCATCACAAGTAGTAAATGATTGCGGTCGGTCAATTGGATTGATTGGAAATGAGGGGATTAAATATTTTAAATCATATTTTCTAGAAATTTACGAAAAAACTACTCCTGACAAAAATTTTTCAAGATAGATTAGGTTAATGAATAATATTTCAGACAAATTAGTAATGACAATCATATTGATTACTATTCTTTTTGTATTTGGATTGATTTTTTCAGTAAAGTCTCCGGAGAGAAAGGTTATAGATTCACCAATAATGTGGAAAGATGATTTTTCTAATATCTCGATTATTGAAAGCAATAATATAAATTTAGAAACAATAAGAATAATTTAATAAAAACATTGCTTTCTAAAATAAAGGATCCTATTCAAGGGTATACAAAAATATTTTTTAGAATCTCAATCAATTTATCACTCATTGTTTAATTTAAGTAGTTCAAAAGAACTGACGCTAGTTTTAAATCATTATTAAACCATGCTCGTATCGCCATAGCTCTTCGAGGATCATAAAAATTTTGTTTTCTGTACCAACTAAGAACTTCCGAATCTGATTTCTTCCCATTACATGACAAACAACATGGTACACAATTACTTGTAATGCTAATCCCCCCTTTTGACATTGGGTGAAGGTGGTCGAGTGATTGTGAGGGTTTACCGCAATAAACACATTTATAATTAGTAACTTTATTAAGTGAATCTCTCCAATTTTTATTACTTATCTTGGGACAAAACTGATCAAGGTAAATTGCATCTTGTCTATGCATAAAAATTCTTGATAATTTTTCTGATAATAACAGTTTTTTTTAAAGTATGATTGAAAAAGATAAGTTAAGACTTCTTAAAGCAAATTCCTCTTATGAAAAGAATAATTTTCACTTATTAATACAAAAGGCAATTTATAGTAAATGCTTTATTTATTAACAATATTATTAGGAAATTTTGATCATTCTTTATTTAAAAGTACTTATATCTTTTTGATATCGTTTTTTTCTAATACGTTCTCAGCGATTTCTGGAGGAGGAGCAGGATTATTACAATTGCCAGCATTGATTTTATCTGGAGTTCCTTATTATCAGGCTCTGGCTAGTCATAAATTAGCAACAGTAGCACTAGGAATAGGAGGTTCCTTAAGAAATTACAAATCTTTAGGTAATGATATAAGTGTTGCTTGGCAAATTTTAATTTTTGGTTTACCAGGAGTAATTTTTGGGGCTTCTGTAGTTGAATATATATCAGAAAAGTACTTGTACTTAATTTTAGGAATAATATCCATATTATTAGCTTTTTACTCATTCCTTAAACCAGATTTAGGTATGTCATCTGGTAGTAAAAAGCTTAATTTTGTTCATAAAATTAGATTTTTAATTTTTATTTTTCTTATAGGTATATTAAATGGTTCTATTTCTTCAGGAACTGGATTGCTCGTAACAATACTTTTAATAAAAACTTTTGAAATGGATTTTCTTAGAGCTATAAGTATGACATTCTTTACTGTTGGGATTTTTTGGAATTTTATTGGAGCAGTTTCTTTGGCAAGAATAGGATCGGTTCCATTTAATTTATTGATAGTTTTAATAATTGGTTCCTTTACAGGAGGATATTTCGGAGCTCACCTATCAAAATTAAATGGGAATACTCTAATTAAGAAAACTTTTATAACAGTTTGTATTTTGGTTGGTATTAGCTTATTGTTTAAATCCATAAAAAGCTTTTTATAAAATTATTGGAGGATAGCAGTACATTTTGGTAAAAATTCTAAAGCATGATTATAAATTAAAAAATAAATAAATTATTATCTTTATTCATTATTAAAGGGATTAATTACTTGTTTTATTAAATAAAACTTTTAAATATGCCTTATTTTAAAAACCATAAAAAAAGGCCTCACATATGTGGGGCCGGGTGATGGGGAATCTTATTTTTAAACCAATTTCTTAAAAAATGCAACCCCCTATCTGTAGTGCAATTATTGTTAACTTACTACACTACAGATAGTGCTTTAATGATTTTCATGTATGTGAATTAATAAATTCTGAAATAATTTTGAAACTTTAAAGTTTATCAATGAAAATCTAATTTCATAATTTCAAATGTTTTTGGTAATTTTACTTGTTAAAAATGTCCTGCACAGTATCATTCGTAAGAACTTCGCTAGTAAAAAGTTTTAATGATTGAATTAACTCTACTAACTCTTTTGAATTATGTTGGGGATAATTTCTGTGAGTATAGAAATCTAGGCCATGATAACTATAAATCTTTACTTCTTTCCTACAGTGATGCAAGTAATAAATTTGGTCCATTAGAGGTTAAAAAGGTTATTGAGAAGTCAAAAAATTTTAAAGTAACGGCTGTTGCTATTGCTGCAATTAAGTGCCCTCAGCATATAGTTAAGTAATGAAGTTTGAATTAAAAACTGAAAAAGAAAATTATTCAAAATCATTTTTACAATTTTTCGGAATATTTTTTTTTCTTACTTTAATAATTATCCTTGGTGATATAGCACTCAAATTCGGCATCATATCTAGAACTCATAAAATTGAATACAACTGCAGGCTTTTATCTGTGGAAAAATCTAAACCTCATTTTAAAAAATTATCTAGGCTTTCTAATTTGAAAAGTAAACAACAAATTTGGAAATTTTGTAGCGAGGTTAATAAATAATACTTAACTAGAGGCTGATGAATAGAATTTTAATGCAAATAACCAGAACTTTCTTGAATTAATAAGAAATATTGTCGCCACAATAATTTCAAGCAATATTTTCCAAAATACAGAAAGTCCTAGAAAAACTTCAGAAGGAATTGTAGTTAAAAAAGCAATAGGAATAAAAACACTAAAAAATATTCTTAAAGAAAATGAAAATGAACTTAGAGGAAATCTTCCAATATAAAGGAATGATCTTAATACTTCTATTGCATTCCAAGTCTTAACAAACCAAATAGTAGTAGTAGAGATAAAAAACCATAAGCTATATAAAATACAAATCGAGCAACTTATAGTAATCAAGGATAGGGTCAGAAAACTTAAATTTAAATTAATTTGATTTATTCTCATGCAGAAGAACAACAATAAAAATCCAAGCATTATTTCTAAAAATCCAGATGGATTTATTTTTTTTAATGAAATAAAAAATTGACTATCAATAGGTTTTAAAAGTACGAAGTCTAATGTTCCTTCTCTTATATGTTTAACTATTTCTGTAAGATTAGGATTGAACCATGTATTTGTTATCCCATTCAAAATTGTATAAATAGCTTGGATTATTAGTGCCTGTTCAAATTTCCAACCTCCAATATATCCACTATTTTGAAAGAAAATAGATAATAGAAAAATACTCCCTACTAAACTTAAAATTGCAGTAATTAAATCAACTAATATGTTTGTCTTATACTCCAATTCAGAAGCTAAAGAAGTATGTAAGAATTTTTTATAAACTTTTAGATATTTTCTTAAATTCATGACCCCATTGCTGTATATTTTTTTGTTCCTTCAGACCAGATTTTCTTAAATAATGGGAAAAGTATAAAAATCCATAGAATTTGCATAATTAACCCTCCAAGAATATTTGTTTCATTACCTGAAAGTATGTTTGCAGGGAAATCAATTAGATATGGAAAAGGAGTTAAATAAATCCAAGATTTAACATATGCGGGAAATGAAACTACTGGTGCTAGAAGACCTGAGAGAAATAAAGTTGGAATAAATAACAATCTTTCTATCGATGACGCTTTCTCTGTCCAGAAACATAGACATGCAACTATTGACTGAATTAAAAATTGAATCAAGAAGGATAAGAAAGTAGATACTATCGATAAAAGTAAAATACCTAAATTTGGTATCCATATACTTTCTGGATTAAAAATAAAAAAGAAAAATGCGATTATTATTGCGAAAGGAAATCTTGTTATTTGTTCTGCAAGATGTTGTGCAAAATATCTGAAAAATGGATTTAAAGGTTGAATTAAATACGGAGATACCTTCCCCATAAGAGAATCTTCTTCAAAACTAAATACAACCCAAACTACAGAAAACTGTCTTACAAAAAAAGCACATAAGAAATACCTAGAAAGCAATGTATCACTAATGTTTATGGATTCATTTAGATTATTATTTGTCCAAATGTTTAACATGAAAAAAGGAATAATCCCTGAAATTGCCCACAATGCAATTTCTACCCTATACTCCAACATGTTTGAATATTGAACTTTTAATAAAGTGAATATTTTACGGTTAATTAAATTAGAAAACATAATCTTTTTTGATTAAAACCTTCCCAATAACTTCATCAATGGGTGGTTCATTTATAAAAAGGTCTTCAATATCAAAATTATTTAGGATAGTTTTTAGTGAAGAGGTAATAGTATTGTTTTCAATTTTTATAGTTATTTCATTCTTTATTTTATTTTTAACATTAAAACCGAAATTTTCTAATCTAATTGCATCCTCTTCTGATCGACAAACTATTAATATTTCTTTAACAGGAGAAAGTTTTTTTAATAACATGTCAAGTTTCCCATCATATGATATCGCCCCTTCGTGCACACATATAACTCTCTTGCATAGCGATGTAATATCTTTCATGTAATGACTTGTTAGGCATATCGTTGCATTAGTTTCCTTATTATATTTTTGAAGGAATTTTCTTAAATTTCTCTGTGCATTAATATCTAATCCAAGTGTCGGCTCGTCTAAAAATAGAATATTTGGTTCATGTATCAAAGCTGCTAGTAATTCTGATTTCATACGTTGCCCTAGTGAAAGTTTTCTAACAGGTATGAAAAGCTCTTCATCAATTTCAAGCATTTCCGATAGTTTTTTTATTCTCTTTTTAGCTTCGAACTTATCTAAGTCATATATTGATGCATTCAAATAGAATGATTCAATTGGAGGAAGATCCCATATAAGCTGTTGCTTTTGTCCCATTATTAAGGTGATATTCTTTAGGAAATTTTCTTTTCTCCTGAAAGGTAAATAGCCTGAAACCAAAATCGAACCTTCACTTGGATAAATTAAGCCACAAAGCATTTTTAATATTGTTGTTTTCCCAGCTCCATTAGCACCTAGAAAACCTACTATTTCTCCTTCTTTAATTTCAAAACTTATATCTTTTATAACTTTTAAACTTTTTGTTTGTCTTCTAAAAAAATGTTTAATTGTTCCTTTAAAGCCTGGTTCTTTGGAAGAGATATCAAATGACTTAGATAAATTTTTTACATCGATAATATTTTTTACCATTTAAATTTTTAATTACTGAAATTTAATTTTTAAATAATTTGTTATATTAATTTTATTTTAGAAAATTTTTTAACAAATCAAAAAATATCTTTAAACGATACAAGCAGCCAGATAAAAAAGTTAATTGGATTAAGTAACTCTCTTACGTTATTTTTATTTTCATAATTTAATCCTTTTAAAAAATCAAGTATAAAATTACTATCGTCTTGTTTATCATAATTTTTCTTTATTACATTACCATTTTCGTCGAGAAGATCAATTTCATCCTCAAAAAACCATTTCTCTTGTCCATTAGATAATTGCAAGACAACTCCTATACCTTTGCCATCAGTTATTCTGAAATCACTTACCTTTCCTAATGAAGAAACATTTATTGCATCAATAGTTTCTTTGTTAAGTCTATCCTTAGATAGTTCTAAGTTAACTTGAACAGAATTACCTATTTTAACCTTATCTAAAATTGACATTTTTAGGTTATTATACCTATTGATAAAGGATTTATGCGATGAATTCAGGATTATTGATTTATTTCAATAATTAAGATTTTTTGAAAACAGCTTCAAGGATTCTCTTTATTGAAATTGTTAATACTCTCAAAAATACAAAAAACAGACCTAACCAACCTAATATGACAGCTATTGATAACATACTGGAACCTAAATCACGCTGAAGCAAATTCTGCATATATTTTTCTGAATTAGATAAATTTTACTCTACTTTATTAAACAACTTATTAAAGATGCAAATGTTCAAAATTCAGATTTATTAAAAAAAAAATCTTTTTTATTGAGGTATTTAATAGATATGATTTGTGAGTTAAAATTCACTTAGAAATTAATTTAATATTTTGGACCTATCTTTGAATTCATACATTGGAATACTTTTTATTGTTACTGGATTATTAGTTAGAGTTGACTTGAAATTTTCTATTCAAAAAGATTTCAAATAATTTTTAATAAACTCTTTTTAGTTAAGACTTTATAATTTTTAGTTTTATAATTGCTGTACTTCGAATACTAAAAAAGCAGCAGTAAAGCTGCTTCTATTTGGTGGCGGGGGGGAGATTTGAACTTCCGACCTTCGGGTTATGAGCCCGACGAGCTACCAGACTGCTCTACCCCGCGACATATACATAGCATACATCTGAATGAGTTATTTTTCCTGTTTTTTAGGATTCTTGGAATTTTACTTTACCTTTAACTTCAAGTCGCACTCCTTCAGGAAAATTAAAAACTTTTTCTTCGATGTCTTGAATTCTTAATTCAGATATCCACTCTAACTGTTTTAGTAAGTGAAGACTAACAGCATGCTTTGCTCTTTTTGATCCGTCTTCTACTTTTAAAGCTAAACCTATCCCTTCATTTACTTTACATAGACATTGTATTCCCTCGGCTCCACCTTTACCTATAACGTTCCCATGAGAAGCTTTAATTATTTCTGTATCAAATTTATTGTTATCACTTATCATTATTGGATTTATTGTCATAGCTCTACTGATTTGTTCTAATTCAGCATTTTCGGAGCTGCTCAGAAGTGAATATAACCTCGACATTTCTAATAGTTTTAAAAAAAGAGTGGGTGCACCACAATCATCACGTTCTGCGTTTATTTCAGATGGCGGGATTTCAAGTAATTCAGAAACAATTCTGAATATTTCTATTTGAAGAGGATGATCCCCTTTTAGGTAACTATCTAATGGCCAATTCATTTTTTTGCATGTAGCTAAAAAAGCAGCATGTTTACCCGAACAATTATGTTCTAATGGACTTGTCTTGGATTTTGGACATTTAAGATTATTAATGTCAATGTCATATTCCCATAAAATTTTGAAGGCTTCTCTTGAATGAAGTTTTGATCCACTATGTGAACCGCATGCCAACGCAATTGATTTTGATTCATTATTGATTTTTGATGCAGCTCCACTACTAACAAATGGTATTGCTTGAAATGGTTTTAGTGCTGATCTTATGAAACTTTTATATTCTGGGTTACCTGCGCACATTAAAACCCTCCCTTTTTTATCAGTAATAACAGCATGAATTTTATGGATCGACTCAATATTTGATCCTCTAATTAAGGTTGCTTGTAAGGGAGGATTGTTAGAGGTGTAGAGGTTTTTGAAATTAGAACTCATTTAGAAATTGTTATATTGAAAAATCAGAATGCCAGATAAAGCTAAGACTGAAATAATAGAAAAAATTTGAATTAAATTTGTTAAAATAGGTTTTACCTCAATTGAAGCAATAAGTGATTCTTTTTCTTTCAAAACTAATGGTTTTTCCCAAACTTGACCGTCATACCAACCAGATTCCTCATATTCAACTTTTTCAGAAATTAATCTATTAAATATATGCTTCCAACCTAGATATAACCTTATTGAAATTAAAAGAGGTATTGATAAGCTGCTAAAAAAACTTAATAGAATATATTTGAAAAGGGACGTTTTGAAATATACACTTCCTGAAGAAATAACAAGAAATAGAACAAAAGCACCTACCCAGAACTTTATCAATGTAAGAATTAGTGACTTTTTTGTTTTTGGCCAAGAAAAAATTTTAGATTTTGATAATTCTATGAATTCATTTGTGGGTTGCTGTTCTCTAGGGACAGGACATTTAGATTGATTCATAAAATAAAATTATGGAAATAAAAGATTATCTCCATTACTCCAGAATGATTCAAGGTCATAATATTTTCTTATTTCTGGTTGAAAAATATTTACTATTAAATCACCATAATCGAGTAAAGCCCATTTTGCTTCGTTAATTCCTTCTTTTCGTATAGGTTCAACTTTAGCCTTTTCTCTTAGCTCTCCCTCTACAGAGTTAGTTATAGATCTAACCTGTACATCAGATAATCCTTCTGCAATCAAAATCCATTCACTTATATATGATACTTTGTCAATTTTTATAAGTTTTATATCTCTTGCTTTTTTTTCATCACATGCTTTGGCTGCTATTAAAACCAAACTTTTATTGTCCATAAACATTTTCACTTGAAACTGATTTATCAGAGCCTTCTTGCTGAGATAATTCTGATCTTGCTTTTTCTGCACTTTTTCTTAAGGCATCTAATCTATCTTCAAAGAAACTTCTTTTTTTCTTTTTTCGTGTTTTATCTATTAACTCCTTTAATGCTCCTCCAAGACTTTTATAAGCATTTGGAATGCTGTATCCAAATCTACAAGCAAGATCTATGGCTCTTTCATCTGCATAAATAGCATCTTGAAGCTTTTTTTCAGAATTATTTTTTAAATATAATCGATATCCTGCAAAACTTGATAAACCAAGAGCAAGTAATAAAAGTAACCCATCTTGTACCCACAACTCTCCTATCGCCCCTCCAAGTCCTATGGCTAGAGCTGCCATTTCCCATCCATCTCTTGGAATTGTATCATTTTGGATTTTCCCAACCTCGTGCCAAAATAATAAATTTCTATGGTCAATAGCAAAGTTATCCCATTCATCCAAATCTATTTGAATTTCTACTTCGTCACGACCGATTTCCTCAAGTGTTATTAAAGGTGGATCTATAGCCGCAGCAGCTTCAACAAATACCCAACTTTCATTCTCTGGAGGCAACAAACTTTTAAGTCGCTGAAGTTCGCTCATAAAAAATTAATTTCTTTCAATACTATAGAAACAAATGTTGCTTTTCAAGTAACTTGATTAACATCTGATGATTTATAAGTAGCATGAGATAAATGAATGTTTAAATTATGCCTCAAAGAGGTGATCTAAAAAAAATTCTTATTTTAGGTTCGGGACCGATTGTTATAGGGCAAGCATGCGAATTTGATTACTCTGGTACTCAAGCTTGCAAAGCATTAAGAAATGCTGGTTATGAAATTGTCTTGATAAATTCAAACCCAGCATCAATAATGACCGATCCTGATATCGCAAGCAAAACATATATTGAACCATTGACTCCTGAAATAGTTTCTCAGATCATTTTAAGAGAAAAACCTGATGCCATTCTTCCCACTATGGGAGGTCAAACCGCTTTGAATCTTGCGGTTAAATTATCAGAGTCAGATTTTTTAAAACAAAATAATATTGAATTAATTGGAGCTGATTTAAGAGCGATTAATAAAGCTGAAGATAGGAAATTATTTAAAGAATCGATGGAGAAAATTAATGTGAATGTTTGTCCATCTGGTATTGCATCTAATCTAGATGAAGCTATTGAGGTATCAAAAAAAATTAGTTCCTATCCACTTATAATAAGACCTGCGTTTACTTTAGGTGGAGTAGGGGGTGGAATTGCTTTTAACCTTGAAGAATTTGTCGAGTTGTGTAAATCAGGTTTAGAAGAAAGTCCAAGTAATCAAATATTAATTGAAAAATCACTCATTGGATGGAAGGAGTTTGAACTGGAGGTAATGAGAGATACTGCTGACAATGTGGTAATTGTTTGCAGTATTGAAAATTTAGACCCAATGGGAGTCCACACTGGAGATTCGATTACTGTAGCTCCTGCACAGACCTTAACAGATAAGGAGTATCAGAGGTTGCGGGATTTGTCATTGAAGATTATTAGAGAGGTGGGAGTTGAAACAGGAGGGAGTAATATTCAATTTGCAATAAATCCATCTAATGGAGAAGTAATTGTTATAGAAATGAATCCTCGTGTAAGTAGATCCTCTGCTTTAGCAAGTAAGGCAACTGGATTCCCCATAGCTAAGATTGCAGCTTTATTATCTGTTGGCTATACACTTGATGAGATTATTAATGACATTACAAAAAAAACACCTGCATGTTTTGAGCCATCAATTGATTATGTAGTTACTAAGATCCCAAGATTTGCTTTTGAAAAGTTTAAAGGATCATCTAATACATTAAGCACTGCTATGAAATCTGTTGGTGAGTCAATGGCAATAGGTCGTTCTTTTGAAGAATCATTTCAGAAAGCATTAAGGTCATTAGAAGTAGGTATTTGTGGATGGGAATGTGATTCACAAGATGAATTTAAGGATGAGAGTCAAATTAAAAATAGTTTAAGAAACCCTACATCTGAAAGAATTCTCCTAATTAAAAAAGCTATGAAACTTGGGAAGACTAATAATTATATTCAAGAAGTTACAAATATAGATTTATGGTTTATCGAAAAATTACGTAATATCTTTAATTTTGAAAATGATTTTTTGAAAGATAAGCAACTTTATACACTAGATAGAGATTTGATGTTACATGCTAAACAATTAGGCTTTTCAGATCAACAGATAGCGAAGTTAACTAATTCTGAGTTTTTTGAAGTAAGAAGATATAGAAAAACACTTAATATAATTCCAATTTATAAAACTGTTGATACTTGCTCAGCAGAATTCTCATCCTCAACTCCCTATCATTATTCAACTTACGAAGAATCTTTCATTAATTTAAATTCTCAAATTTTTGATAGCGAGATTTCAGAAAATAGTAAATCAAAAAAAATTATGATTTTAGGAGGAGGTCCAAACAGAATAGGTCAGGGAATAGAATTTGATTATTGTTGTTGCCATGCATCATATCAAGCTTCTACAAATGGCTACAAAACAATAATGGTTAATAGTAATCCTGAAACTGTATCAACAGATTATGATACTAGCGATATTTTATATTTTGAGCCTGTAACTTTAGAGGATGTGCTTAACATAATAGAAGCTGAAAATCCTTATGGGTTGATTGTTCAATTTGGAGGTCAAACTCCATTGAAATTATCATTACCTTTATTTGAATGGCTTAAATCTAATGATGGGATAAGAACTGGATCAAAAATTCTTGGGACTTCTCCAATATCTATCGATTTAGCAGAAGATAGAGAGGAATTTACAAAAATTCTTGAAGAATTAAGTATTAGACAACCTTTAAACGGTGTTGCACGTAATCAAAATGAAGCAGAAATAGTAGCAAAAAATATAGGATTCCCCTTGGTTGTAAGACCTTCTTATGTTTTGGGTGGAAGGGCAATGGAAATTGTTAAAGATGAGAATGAATTATCGAGATACATTTCTGAAGCAGTTATGGTATCACCTGATCATCCAATCCTTCTTGATCAATATTTGAATAATGCAATTGAGATCGATGTTGATGCTTTATGTGATTCAAAGGGATCGGTTGTAATTGCAGGCCTAATGGAACATGTGGAACCTGCAGGAATTCATTCAGGGGATTCAGCTTGTTGCTTACCATCAATTTCTCTTTCAATATCTACAATAGAAAATGTAAGGAACTGGACTAAATTAATTGCACAAAGACTAAATGTTGTTGGTTTAATTAATTTGCAATTTGCAGTAATAAATACAAATAATAGAGAAAATAAATTGTTTATTCTCGAAGCAAATCCAAGAGCATCCAGAACAGTTCCATTTGTTTCAAAAGCCATTGGCAAACCAATTGCAAAATTAGCTACTCAGTTAATGCAAGGTTTTACATTAGAAGATCTTAATTTCACAGAAGAATTTTCTCCAAAATTTCAGGCAGTAAAAGAGGCCGTTTTACCTTTTAAAAGATTTCCTGGGTCTGATACATTACTTGGTCCTGAAATGAGATCTACTGGAGAAGTGATGGGTTTAGCTAAAGATTTTGGAATTGCTTATGCCAAGTCGGAATTGGCAGCAGGTAATGGTGTTCCTTCAGAAGGAGTTGCTTTTTTATCTACAAATGATTTAGATAAAAAAAATCTTGAGGAAGTTGCTAGAGAACTGTTGAATTTAGGATTTAAATTAATCGCAACAAAAGGTACAGCTTCATATTTGGTTAATTTAGGAATTCATGTTGAAGAAGTGCTAAAAGTTCATGAAGGAAGACCAAATATTGAGGACCTAATTCGTTCAGGACTTGTTCAATTAATAATTAATACTCCAATAGGCCCACAGGCTCTTCATGATGATGCTTATTTAAGACGTGCTGCTTTAGAATATAATATTCCAACTTTTACAACTATTCCTGGAGCAAAGGCAGCCATTAAGGCGATCAAAGCTTTGCAATGCAATAAAATTAATACCTACTCTCTACAGGAAATCCATAATTGTTAATATTTTATTCTAAGTTTTTTAGTTTTTCTCTCAATTGATTTACTAAGAAGTTTCGACTAATTGAAAGTAATTTGAGAGTATCTTGATGCATCTTGAGTTGTGTCTCCGCGATTTGTAGTACTTTTATAGATTCTTTTATTTCATTAGAAAGTTCATTTATTAAATATTTTTTCCCTTCAAAGGTTAAAACTGGATTTGAAGAGTCATTTGTGTTTTCGCTCATGAATTTACTTTTTTTAATAAGTAAAATAGTATTATAATTTTTTAATAAATTGTTTTTCACATAATTCTTTATAAATTCCAGATTTATTTATTAAATCTATGTGTTCGCCAACCTCAATAATTTCACCTTTATCGAAAACAACTATTTTATTAGCCTCTTGAGTGGTGGCTAATCTATGAGCAATTACAATAACTGTTCTATCTTTCATAGCTCTATTAAGTCCTTTTTGTACTTCAGATTCTGATTCTGCATCCAATGCACTTGTGGCCTCATCTAAAAGAAGGATTGAGGGATTCCCGAGTATTGCTCTTGCAATTGCTATCCGCTGGATTTGACCACCTGAAAAATTTGATCCTCTTTCAGTTATTTCAGTTTCATATTTCTCAGGAAGCTTTTGAATGAAGTTGTGAGCGTTTGCTTTTTTTGCTGATTCAATAACTTCTTCTTTAGTGAAATTTCTGCCCATTCTTATTACATCAATAATTGTTCCTGAAAACAAAAAAGGCTGTTGTTGTACTAATGCAATCTTTTTTCTAATATCTTTTGTATTTAATATTTTGAGATTTTTATCATCTATAAAGATGTCTCCATTATTTGGAGTTATAAACTTTAATATCAAAGCCAACATTGTACTTTTACCAGCTCCAGAAGCTCCAACAAATGCTGTGACTTCCCCTCTTTTTATTTCTAAATTGATATTTTTAAGTACTTGATTATCTTTTTTGTAAGCGAAATTTACTTTCTTGAAACTTATTTTGCCTACAAAATTGGATACCCTTAGTAAATTTTCTTTATCATCTTCTACAGGTTCTTGATTTATGTTTTTCAACCTTTTTATTGAGGCTTCTGCCTGTTTATAGTCATTAAAATTTGTACTTACATGGCTTATTGGATCGATAAGCATTAATATTGCAGCAAAAAAACTACTAAATTCTTCGCTTGTTAGAAGGCCTAGATTGATTCTTGCGGCTCCTAAACCTAATATTGCTAATATTCCAAATGCTTCAACAAATCCTACAACTGGATGTTGAAATGCAAGTAGTTTTAATGTTTTATATTTTGCTTTTTTATTTGTACTTAATCTTTTATAAAATCTTTTCTCAATCCAATTTTCTGCAGCAAATGCTCTTATCGTAGACATTCCATTTATAGATTCACCTATTAAACCTGCTAAATTACTTGTTGATTCTTGACTTTTTTCGGATGCTATTAAAACTCTTCTTCCAAAACTGTTAACTGAGAGAATAATCAATGGTGCTAAAACGAATGTTGATACTGTTAGTGACCAGTCTAAATAAAACATGTAGATTATTACCGCTAACAACTGTAAAGTGCAGGGAATAGTATCTTGAGCTGTTTTATAAATAACTTCGCTTACCCTGTCGGCATCTTCTGTAAGTCTATATGTGATGTCCCCGGCTGAAATATTTTCAAAAGAATTCATCTTTATTTTTTGAATTCTGCTAAATAAATTTCCTCTCATCACTTCACTAATTTCTAATGATGGTTTTGCTATGAATACATCCTGTCCAAATTGAGCAGTTTTCTGAACTAAAAATACGAATAAAGACTTAAATATAATACTAGAAACTTTTGAAAGATCACCTGATCCAATTGCAGGGATTAGGTTTCCAGCTAAATAAGCTAATAAAGGCCAACAAGCTACGTAAATGAGCATGCATACAAAACCCTTGATAAACCTATTTGAATATGGTCTGACTGGTGGTATTAGTCTCAAGATATTATATATTTGATTGTTTATCCTACTTTATCAATATCTTTGTGTATAAAAACAATGAAATTGGATCAATTCTTAAAATGGAAAAATTTGGTATCCTCTGGTGGAGAAGCAAAGATTTTTATTAAATCTGGTTCTGTTAGGGTTAATGGTGTAATAGAAACTAGGAGAGGAAGAAAATTAAATAAGGGAGATAAAGTAATATTTCTAAAAAATGAATTAATTTTTGAATAGTTACCTTATTCAACTCACTTTGTATTAATATGTTTTTCTTGGAGATAGTATTTTGAGAAAATCTGTAATTGCTGGTAATTGGAAAATGCACATGACTTGTGCTGAAGCTAAATCCTATTTAGAAGAGTTTATTCCTTTAATTAAAAACATTAAAGAAGATCGTAAAGTTGTTATTGCGCCACCTTTTACAGCTATTTCAACCTTTTCAGATCATTCTGATTTTGATTATTTAGATATTTCTAGTCAAAATATTCATTGGGAAGATCAAGGGGCATTTACTGCAGAAATATCTCCAAAAATGCTTCTTGAACATGGTGTCTCATATGCAATCGTTGGACATAGTGAACCAAGGAAATATTTTAGTGAAAGTGATGAACAAATTAATAAAAGAGCAGTTTTTGCTCAATCTAGTGGACTTACTCCAATAGTTTGTGTAGGAGAAACATTAGAACAAAGAGAGAGAGGAGAAGCTGTTAGAGTTATTACTAGACAGGTTGAACAAGGATTAGAAAATACAGATCCATCTAATTTAATTGTTGCCTATGAACCAATATGGGCTATTGGCACCGGTAAAACATGTGAGGCAGAAGACGCTAATAAGATATGTTCTTTGATTCGGAAATTAATAGGTTTTGATGATGTAATTATTCAATATGGTGGATCTGTTAAACCTAATAATATTGACGAAATCATGTCAATGAGTGATATAGATGGGGTGTTAGTTGGAGGGGCTTCATTAGATCCGAATAGTTTTGCGAGAATTGCAAATTATCAATAACAAAAATCCATGGCCAAAAGGGTGGGGCCAAAAAACTTCAATTATGGGAGTTATTAATTTAACTCCTGATTCATTTAGTGATGGTGGAGAATTAAACTCCTCAAAAAAAGTTATAGATCAAGTAGACCATTTCTTGAGTAATGGTGTTGATGTTATTGATCTTGGGGCTCAAAGTACGAGACCTGGGGCTGAAGAAGTTGGATCTAGTAAAGAAATAAAAAGATTGATCCCATATCTAAAATTAATAAAATCTGAATTTCCAGATGTTTTAATTTCTATTGATACTTTTAATTCTGAAGTGGCTTACGAAGCTCTTTTAAATGGTGCTAACTGGATAAATGATGTCACGGGAGGAAGAAGAGATATAAAAATTTTGGATGTTGTATCAAAATTCAACTGTCCATACGTCATAACTCATAGTCGTGGTAATAGTCAAAATATGAATCAACTCTCTAGTTACCATAATGTATTAAGTGATGTTAAGTGCTCGCTTGATAATTTAATAAAAAACGCTTTAGAAAAAAATATATCTGAAAGAAATATAATAGTGGATCCTGGTATTGGTTTTTCAAAGGATATCATTCATAATTTGGAAATCTTGAGAAACTTAGATCTATTTAAAAAATGGAATTTGCCAATTTTGATAGGTGCATCAAGGAAGAGATTTATAGGTGAAATTTTGAATGAGAAAAATCCTAAAGAAAGAGATATAGGAACACTTGCAATAAGTTGTCTTTGTTCTCAATTTAATATTGACATTGTGAGGGTACACAACGTCAAACTAAATTATCAAGTCCTGAAAGTAGCTGATAAGATTTACAGAAAATAATAAATTTATTATTCTTTAACTCCTTCGATTTTATCCTCTACCTCTTGGTAAAGTTCTTTCAACTGTTCAATATTCTCATCTGAAGTTTCCCAATATCCCCTACCATTAACTTCTAGCAAAGTTCCAACAATTCTTCTGAAACTATTAGGATTAAGATCCATTAATCTTTTCCTCATCTCTTCGTCATTTATAAATGTTTCATTAGTTTCTTCATATACAAAATTATCTACTTGACCACTTGTTGCACTCCAACCAAGAGTGTAATTAAGTCTATTAGAAAGTTCTCTAACTCCTTCGTAACCAGATTTAAGCATACCTTCATACCACTTTGGGTTTAAAAGTTTTGTCCTTGAGTCTAATCTGATGGTTTCTCCAAGTGTTCTAACTTGAGCATTAGAAGTAGTAGTGTCTGCTATGTAGCTACTTGGTTCTTTCCCGTCATCTCTAAGTGTCTTAATCAATTTTGTTGGATCTGAATCAAAGTAATGACTTACATCTGTTAATGAAATCTCAGAGGAATCAAGGTTTTGAAATGTTACATCTGCTGTTTTCATTACTGACTCAAATACCTCTCTTTTTTGATTCATCTCACCTGGATTATCGGCATTAAAAGCATATGTTTTGCGTGATAAATACATTTCTTGTAATTCATTTTCTTCCTCCCAAGTTGAATTTTCTACAGCTAAATTAACATTTGAACTGTAGCTTCCACTTGCGTTAGAGAATACTCTCGCTGAAGCTTCTCTGATAGAGGTACCTTCTTTTTCTGCTTGTTCTAATGAATGTTTCCTTACAAAATTAGATTCCAATGGTTCATCAGCCTCAGCAGCTAATTTGACCGCCTGATCTATTAATGCCATCTGATTTATGAATAAATCTCGAAAAACTCCTGAGCAGTTAACGACCACATCTATTCTTGGCCTACCTAATTCTTCTAAAGGGATTAATTCTAATTTGTTGATTCTGCCAACAGAATCTGGTTTTGGTTTTACACCAACAAACCATAAGATTTGAGCAAGTGATTCTCCATAAGTTTTGATGTTATCAGTACCCCATAAAACACAAGCAATTGTTTCAGGCCAAGTCCCTTGCTCTTCCTTTTGTCTCTCAATTAATTTGTCAACAACCGACTTTGCAGCAGCTACTGCTGCTGTGGTAGGTATTGACTGTGGATCAAGTGCATGGATATTTTTACCACTGGGTAAAACACCTGGATTTCGTATAGGATCTCCACCTGGTCCAGGTAAAACATAATTTCCATCTAATGCTTTAATGAGGCTATCCATTTCTTTATCAGCACAGACCTGTTCCAAACAGAAAAGTAAGTAATCAAATAATTTATTTAATTCCTTCTGGTTAACTTCATTGAATCCATTTAAGTTACAGACCCTAAGCCAAGGGGTAGGTAAATTCAAACCAAAAACTTTAAGGAAGTCAAACAATTTGGAAAGAAATGATTTTTCTAAATAAACTCGGCCATCTACAATTTTTAAAGAGTTGACCATAGCAAAAATTGACTCTCTCGCTGTCTTTATGATTTTTTCATTTAGCTCTACAAATTTGAGTTCACCTTTATTATTGCCATCATAAATTTGTTCAATATTCAGCCCCATGGATTCAGCTAGTAATCCAGGAAGAGATCTTAATCCCTCTTGCTCTCTCTCTAATGATGCAATATTTACAAGAGTTGCGACTGCTTCTTCTGCTGTTGGAGCTTCTCCAATAGTATGAAGACCGCAAGGTAATAATCTACTTTCAATTTCCATCAACTGTTTATAGATATTACCAACAAATAAATCTCTTTCATCAATTGAGAGTTCCTCTACATCTTTTGAAGGGAGCTGAACATCTTTGTCAAGATTACATTGTTTAGAAGTCTCAACTATTGCATTAACTATTTGAATACCCCTACTATTTTCTCTTAATTGTTGATAAGAACCAACAAGTTCGCTTAGTTCTTTAAGTCCTTTGTAGAGTCCTGCATTTTCTGCTGGAGGAGTTAGATAGCTAATGGTTGAGGCGTACCCTCTTCTCTTCGCGATTGTTGCTTCAGAAGGATTATTAGCAGCATAGTAATACAAATTAGGTAATGATCCAATGAGGGAATCAGGATAGCATGTTTCACTCATTCCCATCTGTTTACCAGGCATAAATTCGAGTGATCCGTGAGTTCCAAAATGAAGAACAGCATCAGCTCCCCAGATTTTTTCTACATAGGTGTAATAAGCGGCAAAACCATGATGAGGACTGGCACTTCTTGAATAAAGTAACCTCATCGGATCACCTTCATAACCGAATGTAGGTTGTACGCCTATAAAAACATTTCCAAAATGTTTTCCATAAATAAGTAAATTTTGTCCGTCACTATTTAGATTTCCAGGAGGTTTACCCCAATTCTCTTCAAGTCTTTGTGAATATGGTGTGAATTCTTCGTATTCTTTTACTGACATTTTATGAGCAATATTTAACTCTGGAGAGCCGTCCATTGCTTCAGGGTTATTAATTACTTTTTCCATTAATTCTTTTGAATTACTTGGAAGTTCATCTATTTGATATCCTTTCGATTTCATTTCGAGGAGTACTCTATAAATTGAACCGAAAACATTTAAGTATGCTGCCGTACCAACATTTCCTTTGTCTGGCGGAAAACTAAATACTGTGATGGCTAATTTTTTGTCCTTTCTTTGTTTGACTCTTAAAGTTGACCATTTTATGGCTCTTTCAGCTATAACATCAACTCGATCTTGGAGCGTATGCGCCTTACCTGTAGCATCATCACGACCTGAGAGAATAATAGGTTCAATAGCACCATCAAGCTCTGGAATTGCAATTTGAAGTGCTACCTGAACTGGGTGTAACCCTAGATCACTATCTTCCCATTCTTGCGTGGTTTGGAAGACTAATGGAAGTGCAACCATATAGGGCCTGTTTAACCTTTTTAGGGCTTCAATAGCTTTAGGATGATCTTGTCTTGCAGGTCCGCCAACTAGTGCAAATCCTGTTAGAGATACAACTCCGTCTACTGTAGGTTGATCCTTATTTATGGAATCATAATAAAATTCATTAACTGGTTTAGAAAAATCTAGACCTCCACAAAAAATAGGTAGTACTCTCGCACCTCTGTATTCCAATTCTTGAATAACAGCAACGTAATGAGCATCATCCCCTGTAACGATATGACTCCTTTGAAGGACTAAACCAATTGTTGGAGTTTTGTCATCTTTAGGATTTATATCTTTCCTATTATTTTCCCAATTTTGATATTCTTTAAGACTTTCAAACATGCAAGGAGCAAGAGGATGCCAAATTCCTAAATCTGGGAATGTTTCTGGGTCTTGAATTTTGAATTCTTCTATTTGATCTTTTATGATCTCTGAAACAGCATACTTTTCAGAAATCATTAACAAGAAGTTTTTTAAGTTCTCAGTGGTACCACCTAACCAGTACTGAAAACTCAGAATAAATGTTCTAGCATCTTGAGCTTTTTCTACTGGTAGATATTTAAGTATTGAAGGTAGTGTATTTAATAACTTCAACATTGAATCTTGGAAACTTGCTCCATCAGATTCTTTTTTCTTTTTTATTAAATCTCCAATAATACTTTTAGATTGACCAAGTTGGGCCATGCTAAATGAACCTAACTTATTTAATCTCATTACCTCTGGCATAGAGGGAAAAACTATTGATGCTTTAAGTTTGTCTTTAAATGGAGATACTGCATCAACCACTTTTTGAGCAAGGTCTTCAATGAAAATTAGAGAAGCCACGAATATATCTGCATTAGCTATATCTTCTTTGAAATCTTCAAAATTACTATCATTCCTAAGTTCTTCGATAAGATAACCGCTAAGGTCTATACCTATGGGCCCATTCATTTTGTTTATTGACTTTGCAGCTTCCGTTAAGGAATTTTGGTATTGTGGCTCAAGGACAACATAAACTGCTTTTATTACAACTTTGTGTTTGTTATCCTCAACAGGAGATACTCTGCGGTTTGCTGAGCGGACCTGCGTAAACATTGATTTTCTTTAAGTATTTCTACCAGCCTACGAATGAAAAGACGTTATTGTGTGCAATATAAATAGCGTGTAACAACCTTTAAAAAAAAATTTTTTAAAAAAATGATTGAAAATTCTAAAAAACCCATACCAGTACTAGTTTCCGGAGCTTTAGGCAGAATGGGTAGCGAAGTTGTTAATACTGTACTAAATTCTAAAGATTGTGAACTTGTCGCAGCAATCGACATAAACGAAAAGAACAATGGCTCAAATATTTCTGAATTATTGAAGGTAAATAATTGTGATGTTTTTGTTTCAAATGATTTTGAAGGGACTATGTGTTCCGTTAGTCAAAATTTTAGAAATGAAAAAATCAAACCGGTTTTGGTTGATTTTACTCATCCTGATTCTGTATATGAAAATACCAGATCAGCTATTGCATATGGGGTATCACCAGTAGTAGGAACTACAGGTCTAAGCCCTTCTCAAATACAAGATTTGTCTGTTTTTGCTCAGAAAGCATCGGTTGGTTGTGCAATAATTCCAAATTTTTCAGTAGGTATGGTTCTTCTTCAGCAGGCGGCATCTGTAGCTGCAAGGTTTTACGACAATATTGAATTAATTGAGATGCATCATAATCAAAAAGCTGATTCTCCTAGTGGGACGTGTATAAAAACTGCAGAAATGATTGAAGAATATCCAAAGAAATTTAATCAGAATTTAGTAAAAGAGTCTGAGTCATTGAAAGGTGTACGCGGTGGGCTCAGAGATTCAGGAATTAATATACATTCTGTACGATTACCAGGATTACTCGCTCATCAGTTAGTAATTATGGGATCTCCAGGTGAAACTTACACAATTAAACATGACACTATTGATAGAAAGGCATATATGCCAGGAGTTTTACAGGCAATTAAAAAAATTGGTAATTATGAAACTTTAGTTTACGGACTTGAAAAATTGATTTTTTAAAATGATAATTCCAATTAATTCAAGTCAAATTTCAAAACTTATTCCTGCAGTCGGTACAGGAAGTCAATTTAAGTACGCGTTGGGGAATCCTAGAAAAATTCTTCAAAGAGTAATAGTTTCTTCAATTGGTGGATTTATCTCATTAATTATTAGTTCGACTGGAGATCAAACTAATAATTTCTGGTTATTTCTATGTGTAGGTTTCTTTTTGTATATCATCTGGGGCCCTATTCTTGAATCAAGTAGAAAAAACTTGCAATTAAGAAAATATAAATTTTTTTCTATATTTGATGGCTATGTATCAGATATCTATAAAACAGAAAAGATTGAAAGTTCAAGAGAACAATCTAATAGGCAAGGTCGATTAGAAGTTATCGAAAACAAAAGGACTTGGTTAGTACTTGAATTAGAAGATGAAGATGGTTATTTGGAAAAATTAAGTTTTCCTATGGAAAATAAGCACAGTCAAATTAGGGTGGGTTCGAGTATTAGATGTTTAATTACATCTGATAACCGTAATTTTGACAGAGATTTTTATTTGACCGATGCTTGGCTTCCTGAAATTAACTTATGGGTTGGTGAGTACCCATATTTATTAAGACCGGCATTTGAGGAAATTTGCTATATTTATCTGAATAGATAGTTGACGCTTATATAATACGATGAAAAATAAATTCAATTTTAAAATTGTTGGATCAGGTCCTACAGGTTTATTACTTTCAATTGCACTTTCAAAATTTGATTGCAATATTTTTTTAACTGATTTATTAACAAAAGATAGATTAATTGATAAAGATAAAACTTATGCAATTACTCACTCAACGAGAAAAATCTTATCTAAATTCAGACTTTGGGAAAAATTAGAACCATTTTTATTCGGCTTTGATACCCTTTCAATTTCAGATAGCGTAACTTCTGCTTTTACCAATTTATCAACTTCTGACTTAGATGATGATATAAGTTCTGCCGAAAATATAGGCTGGGTAGTTAAACATTCGGATCTCATGAAGGTATTTTTTCAAGAGATTGACAATTATGAAAATATTTTTTTTATGACACCAAAGAGATTGTTAAGTAAAAAAATATTATTTGATTATCAATTCTTTTCAACAGGAGCAAACTCACTTGATAAAAAATTCATAGATTTTGTTGATATAAAAAAATCTTATAGTCAGTCTTGTTTAACTTTTAAAGTTTCTCTTAGAGGTCATTGTGAAAAACGAGCCTATGAAATTTTTAGAAAAGAAGGCCCACTTGCATTATTACCTTTAGAAAAAAATTTATATCAAGTAATTTGGACTTCCAGTACATTAAAGGCAATTGAAAGGTTCAATTCTGACAAGAATTTTTTAATGGATAATTTATCAACAATATTGCCTAATGAATTTAAGTTGGACCAAATAATTGGCGAATTTAATATTTTTCCTGTTTCATTATCCTTAAATTTACCAGTTTTAAATTTTAAAAAATTAGTTTTTGTAGGAGATGCATTTCATACATTTCATCCTGTTGGTGGTCAGGGTCTAAATACTTGCTGGAGAGATGTTAATACTATTTATGATCTTTTTAATAAAAAAACTGCTATTACTAAATTGCAATTGATATTATTTAAATTTAAGTATTTTTCAAGCAGAATTTTAGATATTATTGTCACTATTTTTATAACTGACTCGTTGATATCAATTTTTGCTAATCGAAACGTTTTTTTATTTCCAATAAGGAAATTTTCATTTTTACTTTTAAATAAATTTCTTTTTACAAGAAAATTAGTCCTTAATCAAATGACTAAATCTCTCATTTACTCAAGTATTAAATAAAATTCATGAATAATTATTTATCAAGAGAAATGATAATTTATTTATTTAATGTATTAGGTTTAGATGAATCAACTATTGAACTCGGTATAAAATTATCTGTAAGAAATAACACTCCATTACCAATATTATTATGGAGTTATGGAATTCTAACTATTGAAGAACTAGATAAGTTATATTCATTTTTATTTCAAAAAATGGATTAATAATTCTGTTATAATTTTCTTATATCTTAATCGAGAACAATTACAGATTTAACTAAGGGAAATCAGGTATCAAGACAATCTATAGAGAAACTTGATTTATTATTATTAATTCTAGAAACTATTGATTTAAATGGTATTCAATCCCTTTACGCTTTATCAAATAAACTTGATTTAAATGATGTTCTTCCAAATAAAATTACTATTTGGAAATTAAGGAATAATAATCCATTGAGAAAATCTTATGTTAATAATAATATTAAATTAAACGAATTCGATGCCTTAATTAAAATCACCGTTGAAATGTCTAAATATTTATATCCTTATATAAGAGAGATACTGAAATCTAAAGAAGATAATAAAAAGAATTCAATTATTTGGACTGATTTCAATAAGAGATTTATTGAGTTGATTAAAGAGAGATTTAATTTAGATAGTATGAGAGTGAAAAAGCTTTTAAATCAAGCTGAAAATGGTGAGATTATAATAAAATCATTGCTAATGTTATCTTTTTGTATCTCAAATCAGGGTTATCAAAAGTTGAAGAATTTTTTATACGATTTTTAATATAATGCAAAATAAATTGTCATTTCATCAATCTTCAGTAAGTCTCGAAATAATCGGATTGCCAGATTATTCCAATAATGAAAATAAAGATCAAATATCTATAATTTCTCAGTGGAAATTAACTATAGTTAATAAACCACTTATTGAGGGCAAAATTGAACATTTAGGGCCTATTATGGATGCTTTTTATATTTATTCAAATCTTTTAATCAAAAACGAAATTCCAATATATGAGTCTAAATTAATCGATTTAAAAGCGGATAATCTCCACATGCATAATATTGTTCTCAAAAGCTCTAAAGCAAATGTAAAGCCTTTAGTTCTAAAGATTGGTAATTCATTGCTTTCAGATACCATAAATTGTTTTGATCAGTTAAATGAATCTCCAAAAGTAAGAATTAAAAAAACTGATATAACTACTAACATTCCAAAAAAATTAAGATTTGGGTTAAATAAAAAAGTTAAATTTTTTAATTTCTTTATTCCACCTTTTATTGCAATTTGCTCTTTAATTCTATTCTCTTCTTCTTTTATTTATTTTTATAGTCCTTTTGAAAATATAGAAAAAAAAGAACTAATAAACTCTGAATAAAGAGTAATTAGCATCTTAAATACAAACACGATACTATAGGTTAATTTCTTTTCAGAGTAATTCAAATTTATTCTTTGAGCTTTGATGAATGGCAGATTTAAACATCCCAAATTTGAATATTAAAAATGATAAATATATTTTTAAAAAAAAATTAAATTTAAGAAGAAAATCTAAAAGAAGACTATTTACTGAATCTTTCTTTTTGTTTATTTTGAGTGTTTTATTAGTTTATATAAATTATTTAATTCCTAATAAGAATTTGCTTTTAAAAAATCTAACCTCGACATTTCATAAAACTTTTTTGTTATTAATTGAACTCCTTTCATATCTCTATGAGATATTTTTGGTGATTTTTATTTTCGTATCTACTTTTACTGCTCTTATTTTAATGGTAGGTTCTTTTAATAGGTTATTTAAAATCTCTAAGAGAAAGTCAAAACAAATTGTTTATAAATAATTTCAAATAGGTTGCATTAGGCCGCCACTTCCTGAATCTGAGTCATCGTCATCATTTTCTGTTTCTTCTTCAAATAATGCAAATATGCCAATTACAATTGATGAAAGAATAATTGATAAAGGTAAAATCGAATTTTGGATTCCGACGTCTATATATTCACCCATAAATTAAATAAATTTTTATAAACCTAACCGAAATCAAACTGTTTCGCGGATTTTAAATAATTATTTAATAATTTATTCTATTTTAATAAGGTCTTTGTCGAAATTCTTTATTTCTCTTTCAAAAGACCCGAACCACAATATTAGTTGATCAATTTGATTCTGAATTTCAGTTGCACCTAAACCCCTTATTGTGATGGTAGATAATTGTTCGCCTTCATTAAAATTAAATTTATTATGAACGCTACTTGCCAAAGAATTTTTGAGTATTTTAAAAGTAGAATTTTTTAATTTTGTCTCTATTAAGATGTTTGGCTTTTTTAGCTTGATTTTATTAAAACCACATTTTTTAGCTAGTAATTTTAGTCTCATTATCATAATTAGTGACTCAACAGGTTTGGGTAAGTTTCCATATCTATTTACCCAGTCTGTAGCTAATTCAGTTAATTCATCATTATTTGAACATTCAGTAGCAGATTTGTAAGCCTCAAGCTTCTCTTCTCTATTTAATATCCATGTTGCAGGTATAAATGCATTTATTGGTAGATCAATTTGAGTGTCGTTAACTTCAGGTATTTCTTGTCCGCTGATTTCTGAAATAGCCTCATGGAGCATTTCTATATATAAATCATATCCAATAGCATTAACCTTTCCACTTTGTTCTTCTCCTAGTAAACTACCAACACCTCTTATTTCCATATCTTTCATTGCAAGTTGGTATCCACTACCTAGTTCTGAAAAGTCTTTTATCGCTTTCAATCTTTGTTTTGCAGCGTCATTAATTTTATTTATATTTGGATAAAATAACCAAGCATGTGCTTGTACACCGCTTCTACCAACTCTTCCTCTAAGTTGATAAAGTTGTGAAAGGCCAAATTTGTGAGAATCTTCAATAATGATTGTATTTACTTTAGGGATGTCTAATCCACTTTCAATTATCGTTGTGCATATCATTAGATCTACTTCTCCATTATTAAAAGCAATCATTGCATTTTCAAGCTCTGTTTCGTTCATTTGCCCATGAGCAACAATAAATTTTAAGTTGGGAAACATATTTTTTAATTTGTTAACAGCTTGATCTATATCAGAAATTCTTGGAAGAACATAAAAAATTTGACCTCCCCTATCAAGTTCTTGATTTATTGCAGTTCTTATAACATCCATATCTATTTCAGATAAATATGTTTTTATTGATCTTCTTGATGGTGGAGGAGTATTTAGTAAGCTCATTTGTCTTAGTCCAGATAAGCTCATATAAAGAGTTCTTGGAATTGGAGTTGCCGAAAGAGTTAAAACGTCTATGTTGGTTTTGATTTTTTTTATTTTCTCCTTTTGCCTTACTCCAAATCTTTGTTCTTCATCAATAACTAGTAGTCCTAAGTTTTTAATTTCTATTTCTTTTCCTAAAATTTGATGCGTTGCTACAACTAAATCAATTTTGTTATTTTTCAAACCTGCATAGATTTCCTTTCTTTCATTAACGGTTTTGAATCTATTGAGTAAAGATACTTTTATTGGGTAAGGTGAAAATCTATTACTTATTGTTCTCCAATGTTGCTGAGCTAGGATTGTTGTGGGTGCGAGTAATATTACCTGTTTGCCTGATGTAATAGCCTTAAAAATAGCCCGAACAGCTACTTCTGTTTTTCCAAATCCTACATCTCCACAAACAAGCCTGTCCATTGGCTTATCGCTTTCCATATCAGATTTTATTTCTTCTACAGCAGAAATTTGGTCAGGTGTTGGTTGATAAGGGAATGATTCCTCTAATTCATCTTGCCAAGGACCATCTTCTGGGTAAATGTAACCCTTTAATTTTTCTCTCTTTGCATAAAGTTTTAAAATATCGACAGCAACTTTTTTGATTTGTTTCTTATTTTTATCTTTTATTTTTTCCCATTCTGTCCCTCCTAATTTATTTATTTTCGGCTTTATTTTTCCGCTTGATCTATATCTGTTAACACTACCAAGTTGATCAGCTGCAACACTTATCTTCCCATCTTGATATTGAATGACTAAATAATCTCTTGAATCTCCGGTTATATTTATTTTTTCTATTTTTAAAAATTTCCCTATTCCATGATTTTTATGAACTATAAAATCACCGGGACTAATCTTATTTACATTTATATTTGAATTGACACTTCTTTTTTTTCTTCTTATGAATACGTTATTAAAAAGAGATTGTTGTGAAAATAATTCTTTATCTGTTATCAGGACAATTTTCCATATCGGTAGATAAAACCCCTCTATTTCGTAATTGTTCTTATTTTTTAAAATTAGAGGAGTTGAATTATTAATTGACTTATATGCTTCATCAATATCATTAGGATTGTTTAAGTAGTTTGCATTACATTCGTGCTCAAAAAGTAAAGTCCTTGTTCTCAATGGTTGTGCTGATAATATCCATACTTTTTCATTGTTTTTTATATTTTTATTTATATCATTGGATAATTTACCTACATTTTTAGAGTATGAATTTAATCTTTTATCGTTTAACAAAAATCTATTATCAATATTGATTTTAGATTCAAATTCATAAAATTTTATTAAATTAAAATTTCCTAGTGAATTTAATATTTCGTCAAACTTTAAATGCAAATTAGGTTTGGCCTCTAAATTAATGTCATTATTTTTAAGGTTCTCATTTACTTCATACGTACAATTATCAAAATTACTTTCTGAATCTAGATACCAATTATTTGCAAATTTTTTACAATCTTCTAATTCATCAATTACAAGAATTGTTTCCCTATTTATAAAATCTATTATGTTTGAGGGTTCTTCTTCAATTATTCCTAAATAACGATCAAGATTATTTTTATTTATATCTTCTGAATTAAAAAGATTGTTCTTAGATAAATTATTTAACTTATCTTTTATTAGCGAATCAAATCCAGCCTGTATTATTTCAATATTATTTATACTTTCTAAAGTTTTCTGTGTATGAGGATCATATTCTCTTATTTTCTCAATTACATTATCAAAAAATTCTAATCTTATAGGAAACTCATTATTGACAGGATAAATATCTATTATTTCCCCTCTCCTACTCCAGAATCCTTCTGTTGAAGTTACATTATCCTTCGTATAACCCAGCAAAGTAAGTTTATTTGCTAATTCTTGAATCTCGATTTGAACCCCTTTTTGCAAATCTAACTTGTTTTCAATTAATAGGTTTTTATTTATGAGATGAGGTTGTAGTGATCTCTCAGTTGATATAACAATATTAGGTTCATTTTTCTTTTTTTTTATTAATTTGGATAAAACAGTAAGCTGACTAAATTCAATCTCTTTGGATTTGTTAATTGATAAGTATGGTAGATGTTCTGTTGGAGGATAATATAAAACTGCTTTATCATTTATACTTTCAAAATAACCAATCCATTTGTAGGCAATTTCTACATTAGGACAAATTAATAATATATTTTTTTTCTCTTTTTTTGCGATGCTATCTAATATTATTGATTTTGCATATCTACTTGAACCAATAATATTTAATTCATTACTTTTTGAAATTCTTTTTATTAATTCAGAAGTAATTTGTGAGTTCGAAATATAATCAACTAAAGTATTTAAACTCATTTATAACTATCAATCTTGATTACAAATATCCGATACATTATATTAGATTTTATACTGATTGTGAATAATATTTGATGGATTCAGCCGCAATAAATTCTTTTATACCCACACTAGATCAGGTAGACAGTTGGTACGAAATCTTTACACTTTTACCAATATTAATTGCTCTAGAATTATTATTATCGGCAGATAATGCTGTAGCATTAGCTTCTCTTACAAAATCCCTCGATAGTTCAGAATTAAGGTCAAGAGCCTTAAATATTGGCATAACAATATCTTTATTATTTAGAATTATTCTAATCATATTATCTAATGTTCTTCTAAAGTTTATTCTCATAAGAGTTTTTGCAGGTTTTTATTTAATTTATTTATTCTTCTCTAATGTTTTTTTAAATTCAGATATAGACAACGCTGAAAATGGTAAAGAAAATAAAAATAATAATTTTAGGTTCTTAAGAGTTGTAGCACTTCTTTCAATTACTGATTTTGCTTTTTCCATAGACAGTATTACTACTGCAGTGGCTATAAGCGATCAGTATATATTAATTATATTTGGAGCAGTAATTGGTGTATTAGCATTAAGATTTACATCGGGGATTTTTCTAAAACTTCTGGATATATTTTCTAGATTAGAAACAGCCGGTTATGTAGCAATTTTGATAGTTGGGATTAAGCTATTACTAAATACGTTAATTAAAGAGTCTATTCTGCCAGATTATTATTTTTATTTTTTGATTCTTTTTGCTTTCATTTGGGGATTCTCAAAAAAAGAATCTAAAACTTAATCTGAGAAATATTCACCTGCTGAAGGCTTTAACTGTTGAATCAATTGCTTCTTGCTAGAAATGTTTTTGCCTTCAAGTTTTCCTACTAACAAAATAATCGGATCAGTTTTAGTTGAAATTATAATTCCTTCATTTTCTATTACATCAAGAATAATACCTGGTCTTGAATAATGGCTCATTAAAAGGTATTTTTCATTTTTAATTTCATCACTAGTCAAAACTTTGATTTTAAGTATTTTAAGGTTCTTACCTCTAAAAGTTGTATTTGCTCGTGGGTATAATGCTTTTATTTTTTGAGAAATTTTAATTGCCTCATTACCCCAATCAACTTTAAAGTCTGATTTTTCAATCATTCTTGCGTAAGTAATTTCTCTTCCAAGGCTATGTTGTTTTGTTAATTGAAAATTAGTATTTTTCTTAATATTTTCTTCTATTAAATATGTAGCATTTAAAAATAATTTTGCAGATAAAATACTAAGTCTTTCCGATAGTGTATTTAAATTATCGTCATTATCGATTTTAATTTTTTCTTCCAATAATAAGTCCCCAGTATCTAGTCCCTCATTCATTTTCATAATTCCTACACCAGTAAATTCATCACCTTTTATTAGAGACCATTGAATTGGAGCAGCACCACGCCATCTTGGAAGTAATGAAGCATGTGCGTTCCAACAACCAAATTTTGGGATCTCCAATATCTCTTTGGGTAAAATTTTCCCGTAAGCTATAACAATAAATAAATCACAAGAAAGTGATTTAAGTTCATTTATAAAATGTATATTGTCCTTGATTTTTGCTGGAGTATAAATTTTTAAATTTTCTTGCTCGGCAAAGCTTTTGACAGGAGAGGGTATTAATTTATTTCCCCTAGATCTTTTCTTATCCGGTTGGCTAACTACTGCAATTACCTCATGCTTAGATTTAATAAAAATATCAAGGCTAGCGATTGAATACTCAGGTGTTCCCCAGAATATAATTCTCACGCGTCACCAGTTATTGATAATTCATCTACCCATATATGTGGAGAAATTCCACTTGTTGTTACCTCTTGGCTTGATTCAATATTTACTATGTTTTTCATAAGATATTTGATGTCTCCTGCTACGGTGGCAGAATCTATTGAGGTTTTTTTACCGTTTTTATAGAGCCATCCATCAAATGGAAGAGAGAATGAACCTTGGCTTGCTCTTACACCTGCATGGATCGCATTTAATTCTTCAATATAAACAAATTCTCCCTCATAAGTTGAATGATCTAATGATATTTTTAGATCAGAGTTCCCCTCTGATTTCTCAACTACTATCCAATCAGGAGATACTGAGACTTTTGATCCTAGTCCAGCGTGGCCTGTAGGGATTGTTTTAAATATTCTTGCAGTTGATTCAGAATGTATAAAATTTTCAATTCTACCTTTTTTAATTAAACATAGTCTTTTGGTAGGAGTTCCTTCTCCATCAAATGGTGATGAAGAAATATTCTCTTCGTGAAGACCATCATCATAAATATTAAGTGCTTCTGTAGATAGCTTCTCTCCAATAGAATTTTTATTTGATAAGCTGACACCATCTAAAATGCTTCTAGCATTAAACATTGAACTAAAGGCGTTAATGATCGTTAAAAAAGACTCAGGGGAAAAACATATTAAATATTTAGCAGTTTCAATAGATGAATAATTTAAATGAGAAATTGTTTTATTAGATGCGTCTTTAATACAAGACTCAATATCTATATCTTCAACTCCATATCCTAGTTTTACAGAACCTGAGCTACGAGGTTTCTTATTTTTCTCTTGTGCTCTTGCATATAAATAAAGTGCAGCTTGACTTTTGGTATAACTGCGAAATGCACCATCACTATTTGCATAAACTCTTTCATAAAAACTCTCAGATAGACCATTATATGGAACAGATTTTATGGATTCATGGCTTTCTAATAGTTTTTCTTCTGCTTCTCTTAAAATCGTAAGTAATTTTTTAATTCCAACAGGATCTCTTTTTTTTGCGTCCTTAACTTCAATAGGATACTTAGCTAGTGGAGAGAATTCTGTTCTTTCATTCTTGTTGCCAAAATCAGATGCAATATTTGCTTGATTCAGAGCCTTTTTAATACCAGATTCACTGATATCACTTGTTGTTGTAATACCGACTAAATTAGATTCATTCCAAACTCTTAAAGTTAAAATTTGCTTTTGTGTTGCCTTAAGTTGTTTAGCCTCACCTTTATCTACTTGCACAGAATAGTCATTAGAAAAGCTTGCACCATAATCCCATTTTTTAAGATTTAGGAAATCTGCAGCTTTGGAGATTTGTGTTGTAATTTCTTTTGAATTCATATCCTATCTACCGCCAACAGTGATTGAATCAACCTTAATATGAGGTTGGCCAACAGTTACGTTGACACTTCCACTAATGGATCCACAGAATCCAGGAGCCAATTCGAGGTCATTACCGCACATTGATATTTTTGGCATAACTTCTTTTGCCTCACCAATCAAAGTTGCTCCCTTTACTGGAGTAGTTAATTTTCCGTTTTTGATAAGATATCCTTCTTCCACCGCAAAATTAAATTGTCCTGTAGCACCTACACTGCCACCCCCCATTGATTTGCAGTAAAGTCCATCGCTAATACTATTGATTAAATCCTCTTTCGAGTGATCACCCTTAGCTATATAAGTATTTCTCATTCTTGAAGCTGCAGCAAAGGAATAATTTTGTCTTCTTCCACTCCCTGTCCTTTTATGACCAGTTCTTAATTCACCAGCTCTGTCAGATATGAATTTTTTTAAAATTCCATTTTTTATAAGAACTGATTTTTCTGGTTCCATACCTTCATCATCTACAGATAATGAACCAAAGGATCCTTCTGATATTCCTTCATCAATTGCTGTTACTGATTCATGTGCAATTTTTTCATTCAATTTATTCTCAAATGGTGTTGTTCCTCTTTCTATTTGAGTAGTTTCAAGTAAATGACCGCAGGCTTCGTGGAATATAACGCCACCAAATTTATTAGCTAATACAACAGGCATTTGTCCCGCATCAACATAATCTGCATACAACATATTCATTGAACTTTCAAACACCTCATTAGCTGCTTTTTCGTGATCCCATAATCTGAATTCATTAGGCATTCCTGACGATCCAAATCTTCTACTTCCACTAGATCTATATTGGGCATCACTAGCAATTACATTGAGTCCAACTGTTTGATGCAACCTAATATCTGAGACATAGGTTCCATCACTGCAAGCTATAATTACTTCTTGCAAATTTCTTGAGTAACTTCCTTTTCTAGTTATTATTTTGTTATTCTTTTTTAGAGATTTTGAGCTGAGTAGTAGTTTTTCACTTATCTCATGAATAGATGGGACTTCATTAATCCATTTTTTCTTGGATAAGCTATAGTCCCTATGTTCATTTAAACCGTTAAATGAATCCCCTTTATTGTTGTTTGTTATGTCTAACATCTCAATAGCCTGAGATACCGATCTCATCAAGCCATGCTTTGTTAAATCATTTGTACTTACAAATCCATCCTTTTTTTCTTTAAAGATCCTAATACCAGCACCCCTTCCAAATGATGGACTTACACTTGTAATGAAATCTTCCTCAGCTAAAACACTTGAGTTATCGGTATTTTCTATAAATATTTCCACAAAATCAGCCCCTAGTCTAATCCCATAGAAAATAATTTCTTCTAACAAATCCTTATTGCAACTGCCAAAAATAATTTCATTTGATTTGATTTGTGACGAAAGCATTTGAGTCTATAATTCTTCTCTGTATAAAGATTATCTAATCGAAGGTTGGAAATCTTTGCTATCAAGAGGTTTTAATAAGTATAGTCTCAATAACTGGTAACCGTTTGATAAATATTTAGGTAATTTTTTAAAAGTTTTAGATAATGTATTTCCCTCACTGCTTGCAATATCGGAAAGAACCTTATTATTTTCTACTATTTTATCTAATCTTCCGTAGAAGGATTTATCATAAACGTCTAACACTACAGGAAAAACTCTAGCAGAAGTTTCATTAGTTTTATTAATTACATACTGGTCGTAATCTCTCGCATCTAATCCTAAAGAAGCGTAGAAATCCTTTTTGATCCCCAGATCCCTTGCATACATAGTGGCAAATACAGCAAGTAAGAAAAACCTAGACCATAACTTGGATGTTAATGGAAGATTGTTCAAAAAGTATCTAAATCTATGGAAATAGTCAAATAGTGGATGTGTAAAGGTAGAGCCCCCAATGGTAATTTTTTGGCTTAATGATTTAACTGTTCGTGGTTGTGCTTTCATTAGTGCGTCAAAGAAGTCACCATGCCTATTTTCATCTTGACACCAATTCTCAAAGTAATTAAAAAGTGGAAAAATCTTGCTATCTGGATTCTTTTCTAGATGCCTATAAATTGCGATGTATCTCCAATAACCTATTTTTTCGGATAAATAAGTAGCGTAAAAAATACTTCTTGGTGGGAAATAAGTGTAATCTTTATTCGCTGTTAAAAAACCTAAATCTAACTGAAGTCCAAAGTCACTCATTGATTTATTTAAAAAACCTGCATGTCTTGCTTCATCTCTGGCCATATGAGCAAAACATTCAGCAAGTAGAGGGTTTTTGACTTTAATTCTCTTACTAAGTTCCTTATAAAGTAAAAAACCTGAAAATTCTGAAGTACAACTTCCCTCGAGAAAATCAACAAAAAGCTCTCTTGTCTCAGGATCTAATTTTTCTGCAGCCCCTTCAAATTCACTATTTCTTACAAAATGATGTCTATTGTAATCTTTCCTAAATTCTTCACATATAGCTTCCAATTCCTCCTCGTTTATTGATAAATCCATATTTTCCATAGCCTCAAAGTCTGTTGTATAGAATCTTGGAGACAAAATTGTTTCTTTTGCAGGTATCTTTCCATTATTAATATCTTTTTTATTTTTTGATTCAACAGTTGATTGAGCCATTTTTTATTCGGTTTATTAATACTATTATTTACTATGATTTGTCTTTTCGAGGGAAAAGTTAACTTGGTGTTATTGTTTTTCTAATTAACTCCTATTAACTTTTGCCCATTCAATCTTTGAAGTACCCTTGAAATAATTAATTTTAGGGTGATTCTTTTTTCGTCAATAAGAAAAGATTCAATAATGCTTGGTTTTTGATTAGGTTTTGATAAAGAAATACTTTTTAAAGAACTAATGTCATCCTTCTCAAAGGATAGCCAAAAGTTACAAGTGTCTTTAATTTCACAATTTATTACCCAACATTTATCTCCAGCAATAGGTCTAGATGTGTTAGTGAGGTTAATATTGTTTATTTCTAATCCCCTTTTATTAATTTCCTCAGTAAGTGAAGGAATTAGGTGTAGGTTAATAAATTCTTGGAAAGGCTTTTTTTCTAATGGGAGTTCTTTTTTGGGTTTTATTGTAGGTTTTACGGGAATATTAATTTCATTATTTTTAACAACTCTAGAGGCAGAATCACTATTATCAATATTCATATTGATAACTTTTTCTGATTTAGGACCTTTTATTTCCTCAGAGTTTGATTTATTAGCCTTGTAAGATTTTTCTTTATTTACTCCATTATTTTTGTCTAAATTTTCTTCCATAAAAAAAACAATTTATTCCATTATAAATTAAAAAAACATTTTTAATTAATTTATTTTTCTACCAATCATTATCAGCATTATCCCAGTCATCTTTAATATCTTGATTTGAATAACCTTGATCTTTTTTTAAATTATTATCATCCATATTTTTGACTACTCTGTAATTAACAGAAATTGTTGGTTGAGTTTCTCTAATATCTCTTTGTGGCGGCATCTCAACGTTTGGTTTCATTTCTTCCTCATTATTATTTGATACAAAATCATCTTCCACATTGTCTAAAGTTTTTTTTCTGAAACTAGAACTAGTAATTGTTGTATTCAATAAAGTGCTTACAAATAAACCAGAAAAAAATGAAATACTGATTAACTTACCTATACTTACTTCTTGGAAGGTCCATTTAAAGTATCTAAATGAAGTCTTCTGATTATTATTTGTATATAATAAAACTTGAAAAATAATTATTAAAAAAAGAGTTAAAAGTAAATATTTTTTCTTAAACATAATTTTAAAAAGTTATCTTAAATTTTTTTGGTTAATGTTTCCATAATATATTTTGTGAAAATTTATTTATGTTAATTCTAAATCAATTTGATATTTAAGAATATCTACTTTTATTATTTTTACTTCTATTGCATCTCCAACTTTATATGATTTTTTGGATTTTCTTCCAATCAATAGATTTTGCCTTGACCTGTATTCATACCAATCATTATTAAGAGTGCTTACGTGTACTAAACCCTCTACATTTAGTTCTGATATCTCAACAAAGAAACCATATGTTTGGACTGATAAAATAAAACCACTATAAATATTACCTAGTAATTTTTCTGCTTTTCTTACTTTTTTTATATTTATCATATTAGATTTATATTGGTTAACTTTGTACTTGAATTCATTAAGTTTATCTATCACAAACTTGTTAAATAATATTTCTAGATTTTTTGAAATTGATGAATTAAATATATCCCAATTTACTAATTCTAATGAATTACTCTGAGATATATTAATTTCATTTATATTATTTTTCTTTGATTTCTTACCATTTATTATCATATTAAAAATACAGTACTGATTTATAAGATTTGTGAGGTCAAATCCTGGAATTGTCCACGGAGTAATAAATATTTTTTCTGATTCATCATTATCGGGATCTTTAGATATCAAACTTATTTCATTGTCCTTAAATTCATTAATTAGAAGTTTATGTAAGATTCTTTTTTTATTATCGTCGTCACATAATTTAATTACTTGACTAAATGTCAAATTACCATCTTCATTAAGCTCTACACCATTATCAATAAATTCCGAGAATTTGATAATTTCATTAGCATTAACGTAATCTATTCCATTTGAAATGTATCCTGCACTTTTTAAGCCATATTGATTTGAATGTTTGAACCATATTAAATTAGCTTCATATAGTATTGGTGAAAGGTAAGTTTGGCAATCTTCTTTATTTAATGATTCAAAATATCCTTTTGAATATTCAGCAGGATTGTGAATAAAAAATTCTTCTAGTGCTTCAATATTATTCAGTGGCGAAGGAATTTCTACCTTACCCTCCAAAAGATGGTTTTCTCTGAATGAACATGAAATTTCTAGTATTTTATCTAAATCGTCGACATATTCCTTTATAGGTTTTAATAACCGAGAGGTTATTCTTGATTTGCTTTTTCTAGATAGAAGCGCGTCAGTATGATCACTTCCAACAATAAGGGTGCACTTTACTAAAGTAAGATGAAAAGACCAATCAATTATTTCGTTATCACTATTTAAATTGACACAGAGGCTTATTGCTTCATTCTTTTCACCTAATTTAAATTGAGAATCATTTCTTATGGCTTCACCAAGGTAGTTTTGCCAATCATTTAATAAGGGTAATGATTCAAAGCTTTTGAATAATATTTCTAGAGATTTTTTACTATTTAGATCTACTCTTTCAGCAAGATTATTTGTATGTATCCATAATTTAGTATTTTTATTTTTTCCCTGCTCTATTTGAATCATTGGTAGCATTGGAGAATTATTAGAATTCCAACTTTTGAATAAATAAGAGTTTTTATCTGTAAGGTCTATTCTCTCCCTTTTTTCTATTTTTTTTGATTCAATATGATTTAAATCGTATGATTTAACGATATTGCTTTTAGATAAAACAAAGTCTGTATCATAGTCTTCATTATTGTTTAGTTTTAGTTCCTGTATCACATGACCTAGTCCTTCTTCTTGACCTATGGGGAATCTATCAATTTCAACTTTTACTATATTCTTATTGTCTGGATTGAAAGTGTATTTTTTATTCTCTTTTGGAAGTTTAATTTTAGAAAGTATCCTATCGTCTATTGGTATTGCATATACATCATTATTTATTATTTCAACTTTAGAAAGAAGTATTTGATTTGATCTTTCAAGAATACAATCAACTATTCCCTCAGGTGATCTTCTTCTATAAGCCTCTTTTATTATCCTTACTAAAACTTTATCTCCATTCCATGCATAGTTAAGTAGATTTTCTTTAATGTAAATATCTTCTTTGTCTTTTCCTCTTACAGCAAAGCAATAGCCTTTGCTACTACACCTTATTTTGGCGACAAGATGATCACTATCTTTTATGCAGGAATATTCATCATCTTCATTTTTATTAATTATTTCAAGTTTTTCTAGAGCTGTTAAAGCAATATCCAATTTATCCTTATCAGATTTCTTTGTTATTTTTAATAATCTGCATAATTTTTTATATTCTAATCTTTCTGACTGATTAAGATTATCAATTATTGAGGATGCTGTGAACATGATCTAAATGAAATTATAAATTAATTTAAAGTTATACACTTCATTATTACACCTTATTATCCAAGCTTAAAACTAATTATTTTCTTTCTCTTCTTTTTCTTCTTTTTCAATAGTGAAAGAGTTGATAAAAAGCCTTATACCAATAATCAAAAATGTAATGGAGGCAATTGACTTAAGAACTACTTCAGGTAAAAAACTTGAAATAGAACCGCCTGTTAAAGCTCCCAGTAAACTCGCAAAAACAAGTGCTGAAGAAGATCCCAGAAAAACTGCTAATGGTTTATTTGAAGTGCCGCTTATAGTTAAAGTAGCTAGTTGAGTTTTGTCACCTAATTCAGCTATGAAAACTGTTAGAAATGTTGATAGTAATAGACTTAAAACCATTTAAAAATAATTTTTGAAAGTTTCATAAGCTAAAAATATACTTATTATTATCATTAAAGCACCAGTAGATAAAGCAAATTTGCTAGGAGATATTTTTTTTGATACCCATTTACCAATAAGAACTCCTACTATGCTAGAGCTTATTAATGCTAGAGAACTTCCCAGAAAAACAATAATTGGCTTGCCCGATTCCGCAGAAAGCATCAATGTGGCTATCTGAGTTTTATCGCCAAGTTCAGCAATAAAGATTGTTGTAAAAGTCGTTATGAATATAGAAAAAAAACTTTTTTCTATATTGTTTTCCTTTTTTTCTAATTTACTATTCATTTTTCTGAAACAGCAATTTTAAAAGTTTTCATCTCTTTACTTTGGTATCCATAATTTGATGAAATATGTTGTTTGCAGCAATCTATTAAAAATTCATCACCAGATTTCAAATATCCTTTAAATAAAGTTGAAAATTCACTTACACGGCAAAAATGTGGTCTGGTTTCATAAATTAAGCATTTTTTATTTTCTCTGTCCAGGTTTTTACACCAACCGTCTTTAGCCATCATCGAATTTATCAAAGCTATATCTTCTTTGTTAAGTTTGTTAGCCAAATCGCTTCTTTCGTTCAAGTCGAATTTACAACAAGCTCCACAATTTTCTATACATGTCCATGATTTCATGATTTAATTCAATCTTGTAACGTATCAGTACAGTTTCGTCATTTATTTGTAAAAATAGTATCACAAAACATATTCATTAATCATGGCAACACTTATTCCTTTGGCTGTAGTTGCGCTGGCAGGACCAGCAATAATTGCTCTTGTATTTTACCGTAAATAAAATAAATTTTTTGGTGACTTATCTGGAGGGTGTTTATTGGGATTTAGATGGTACCATCGCAAATACTGAATTAGAGGCTCATTTACCTGCTTTTAATAATGCTTTTAATGACCTTGGTATTGATTGGGATTGGGATACTAATACATATATAAAACTTCTGAAGATAAATGGGGGCAAAAATAGGATTGCTTATTACGCTAAATCTAATAATGATAATTTCTCAGAAGATTTAATTCTCAAAATTCATGAAACAAAGCAGTTTCATTATTTAAAAATTATAAAAAAAAATTGTGTTAGTTTAAATATTGGTGTTTTTAGATTAATAAATGAATTACATAGAAAAAAAGTAAGACAATTTATTGTTACTTCAAGCTCAAGAATTCAAGTTAATCTACTTGTTGATTATCTTTTTAATGGCTTCAATCCTTTTGAGTTCATTATTTCAAGCGAAGACGTTGAATTAAAGAAACCAAATCCATTACCATATTTAAAGGCAATCCAATTAAGTGGTATAAACAAAAACAACTCAATTGTTTTTGAAGACTCAAATCCAGGATTGAAATCTTCCTTGGCAGCTAACTTGCCAACAATTTTTGTTCCTTCAAATATCCCAATTGTTCTTGAGGAAAATATTAAATTAGATTGTATTTTAGACAGTCTTGGTGATCAGAATAATGTGGCAAATGTAATTAAAGGACCTAAACTAAAAAAATCATATATTGACTATAACTTTCTAAGTGATTATTTAGTGTATTTTAGTAATGCAAAAAACTAATTTTTCAAGAATTACCAACCAGTTAAATAATTTATTTTTTGGTTTTCTAAGTGATACTTGGAGCACAAAATCTATTGGTCTAATTTCTGTTTTGACAGGTTATTTTTTGTTTGCAAATTTTATTACAAAATTTATATCTGAAGGTAAAAATGAGTTGATAATGGTCCCTATAATTATAATTTTTATTGAAATCATTATAAGAATTAAACCTGCAGCAAGTTCAAAATTTTATTATCTATGGACCGTAGTTGATAAATTAAGAATTGGTGCAATTTATGCTGTTATACTTGAAGCATTTAAATTAGGATCTTAAAAGCTACTCTTCTTCTTCTTCTTCAATAGGATAAACAAATCCTTGAGCTTTCCCAGTTAAAACTGATTTACCTAAAGATATAGCTTTTTGAGCTGCTATTGCTGCTTTACCTTTCCAAACAGCATGCCTTTGGTTCCTTTTGCTCTTTGATTTTTTCTTCTTTGGTACAGCCATTCTGTTTCTTTATTTCCATATAATAATATAACCTTTAACTGGTTATCTCCAAAACTTTTGAGTATATTTTGTTTATATACGTCAATTTTTTAAATAAGCATATATGCTTTATTAATCACTTATAAAGATTAGTGTTTAGATCAAAATTCTCATATTCAGATTCTAAATCAAGTTATTCTGATCTTTTAGAAGATATAGAGACGGGGAAAATAGAATCAATATTTTTCTATCCAAGACAGAGAGAAATTGATGTTTTGTATAAAAATGGCGATAAATTTAAAATACCTATCCTCTACAACGATCAATTAATCCTTGAAAAGGCTACTGAAAATAAGGTAGATCTAACTATTAACAACAGTAGAAAAGAAGCCTCAGCTGCTAATTCATTTGCTTCAATAAGTCTTTTCCTGATTTTCATATTAGCTATAGTCTTAATCTTGAGGAGTACATCAAAATTGGCTTCAAGAGCTTTTGGTTTTACCAAAAATCAAGCTAAATTTGTAACTATTGATGATGTAGAAACGAGATTCGATGATGTAGCTGGTGTCCCTGAAGCCGCTGAGGAATTAAAAGAGGTAATAACATTTTTGAAAGAACCAAAGAAATTTGAAGATCTTGGAGCAAAAGTTCCTAAGGGAGTTCTTCTAATAGGCCCACCAGGAACAGGTAAAACATTATTAGCTAAAGCAATTGCTGGTGAATCAGGAGTGCCTTTTCTCTCAATATCGGCATCAGAGTTTGTAGAACTTTTTGTTGGTGTTGGAGCTAGCCGAGTTCGTGATCTGTTCTCCAAGGCTAAGGAAAAATCTCCTTGTATAATTTTCATTGATGAAATTGATTCCATTGGTAGGCAAAGAGGGTCTGGGATCGGCGGTGGAAATGATGAAAGAGAACAAACCCTTAATCAGCTTCTAACTGAATTAGATGGTTTTGCTGATAATTCTGGGATTATTGTTTTAGCAGCAACTAATAGACCAGATATTTTGGATGCAGCATTATTAAGACCAGGTAGATTTGATAGGAAAATTGAAGTAATGCTTCCAGATTTAGATGGAAGAAAAAAAATTCTTTCAGTTCACTCACTTTCAAAACCACTTTCAAGCGAAGTTGACTTAGGATATTGGGCTTCTAGAACAGTTGGATTTTCGGGAGCAGATCTTGCAAACTTGATGAACGAGAGTGCTATTCACTGTGCAAGAGACGAATCTAAATTAATCAGTGATCTTCATATAGAAAATGCTCTTGATAAAATTACTATTGGCCTGAGAAGCTCATTAATAACTTCTCCTAATATGAAAAAAATTATTGCTTATAACGAAGTAGGTAGAGCAATTGTATCTGCTGTGAGAAATGGAATTGAATCAGTTGATAAAATTACGATTTTACCTAGATCTGGATTTATAGGAGGATATACAAAAATATGTCCTGACGAAGATGTAATTTCTAGTGGATTGATTTCAAAAAAATTATTATTTTCAAAAATTGAAGTTGCTTTAGCTGGAAGAGCAGCAGAAACCATAGTTTTTGGTGAAGGTGAAATTACTCAATGCTCCATGAATGATATCTCTTATGCGACAAATATCGTAAGGGAAATGGTTACAAAATATGGATTTTCAATTATTGGTCCAATTTCAATGGATTCTGATAATAATGAAATGTATTTAGGAGATGGATTATTCAGAAGAAAGCCTCTCATAGCAGAAAATACCAGTTCTAGAATAGATAATGAAATCATAAATATTTCAAAAATTTCATTAAATAATTCAATAAAAATATTGAAAAAAAACAGAGTCTTACTAGATAAATTAGTTGATATACTTTTAAATCAAGAAACTATAGATAAAAAAGTTTTTAAATTAACAACTTCTAAATTATTGAAAGTTTGATTTAATTGTTTTAAATTAAAAAAAAATATTTTCTTGATAATTAAAAACAATACATCGAAGTTAATAGTTACACTTTCATTTTTACTTATTCTTCCATTTGTACAAAAACAATGGTTTAATTTGTATTCACTTAATATTAATGATATTTCCTTTTATTCAATCCTTTACTATTTGAGCGGTGCAATATGTCCATCTTTAGTGTGTTTAAACTCTTTAAAAAACTATACATACTATAAATTTAATAAGGATAAAATTGATAGTATAAAAGTAATTAAAGGCAAAAGACTATTATTCTTGGTAGCAATAAATTTAATATTTCTTTCTTACTTAATAGCTGATTATATATATATAAATTTTGATCTTATATTAAATTTATTTCTTGAAGGAATTAATGTACCAAAACCGGATATTCAACAGTTAAGTTTTTTCATATTTTTAATTTCTATCTTATTAATTTTTAAGAGATCTAGGTTTCTGTTAAAAAAAATAATATTGATAAATTTTATTTTGATTTCACTCTGTCTTTGGCATCTTCAAATTGATAATATTAGTGTTGATGATCAATTTCATATTTATAGATATTTTGGTTTAAATGACTTAAATTTAATTAATCTTTTTATCCTAGTCACCATAGAAATTTCTTTTTATACGTGGTCCTTCATATCATATAAAACTAATTTAAGCGATTGGATAGTGCCCAAACCTCAAAGGGAGGATATTGCCCCCTTTTTGAATATATTTATTTTTTATTTTTTTATAATTATTTACTACTCAATACTTACTTAAATGTTTCTAATCCTTCTATAGCGCAGAAAAATATTCCTTACTACCTTTGGGGTCCTCTAACATTGTTTTCTCCCCAGGGGTCCAATTTGCTGGACATACTTCATCGGGGTTTGCCGCTACGTATTGATAACCTTGAAGAATCCTTAGCGTTTCATCAACATTTCTACCTACAGGAGCCTTGTTAACGGTCGTATGCATAACTACTCCTTCTGGATTGATAAGAAATAAACCTCTATCAGCTTCCCCATCATCATTTAGAACATTGTAAGCCTGGCAAATTTCTCTTTTTAAGTCAGAAACTAAAGGATAGTTAATATCACCTATACCACCTTCATTTCTTGGGGTTTGTATCCAAGCCAAATGACAGTGTTTGCTATCAACTGATACCCCAAGTATTTCCGTATTAAGTGCCGAGAAATCTTGGTATCTATCACTAAATGCAGTGATTTCAGTTGGACATACAAATGTAAAATCTAGTGGGTAAAAGAATAGAACAACCCATTTACCTCTTAGACCTGAAAGTGTAATCTCTTTAAACTCTTGATCATATACTGCTGTAGCACTAAAATCTGGTGCTTCTTGGCCAACTCTTAAGCTCATGAAAAAATTTGTCCTTATTTAAATTATGTATGGTCTTAATGACCGTAATTAGTATTATAATTTTTTTAATAATGAATTAGCAAGTTTTTTTTTAATTCAATGAAATGGCACTATTCCTTTACTAAGAAATTTACAATTTTGAATCACAATAAACTTTTAAAAAATCTTAAAAAGGAGTTAATTAAATATCCCATTAACAGGTTTGACAATAAAAATTCGAATTAAAAGAAATTTTATTTTATTTAAGATTCCTTAAAATTTAACACTCTATAATTGTAAATATTCTTTTTAATATTTTTAATTATGGCTAAATATATTGAAAGACTAAAGGAAAAAGTTAAAATAAAAAAATTTGATTCTAACCAGCCAATTGGAGCTTGGATTTTCGTTGTAATTTTGAATATAGTTGGATTTGCGGGTTATTTTTACTTAAAGGTAAATCATATACAACTAGGTAGTTAAAAACTTATCTTATTTCCTTCTTAATTGAGCGACAAAAATTTTTTAGTCTTTCATTCCTCGTTAAGTCAGGTAAAGTCCAAATTGATTCTGTCTCAGGTAATGGATCTTTGCTCCATTCTTTGAATTCTTCCATTATCGAAGCATTATTTAATTTTGATGTATATAGTTTTCGTTTTTTTAAATATTTTCTTATCGCTTTAAGATTTGCCTCAATATATTCCGTCATAATAAATATTTAGTCTTATATTAATTTATCATCTAGCAAGTTCTGCTTTAAAGAAAAGATTAATTAGACATTTTGAACCGCTTGAAAAAGTCCAAACGAATAACCTCCTATTAGAATCCACCCAAGTACACTTGATATTATTGTAGATCTTCTATTGTGTCTCCTTAAAGCGGATTCAATCATTTCATTAACTTCATCTCTATTAAGGTAATCTTTCTTAGAGTTTTTTTTCATTTTTTTCTTTTTACAATAAACGAATTTATAAGAAAGTGAGCTAAAGATTTTTACTTATCAGTAGAAGTTTTATTTTTTGATCATAATATATTTAGCATAAAATATATAATGAAATTTTAAGAGAAACTTTTAAAATTATAAGATAAAGTATTTAAATTAAAGGATCATAGTTTTTTATACAAACAATGAATATCAATGATAAATCTGTTTTAGAAATGCTTAATAAACTTATTGCTATTAATAGGCTAAATAAAACTCAAATTCTACAAATGGTGAATTTAGTGTCAATATCAAATGATTTCAATGATTTAAAGGAAAATTTGAAATGGGAAGGTTCTAAATCATTTCATCAAAATATTTAAATTATATAAGCTCTTTTTTTGATAATTATTAATTCTTTAAATTGATATTAGAGAAACTTAATAGTTAATTGTATTAATTAAGAGTTTATAAATAATTTATATAAGCTATTCAAATAAATTTTTGACAGTAATTTTTCTTATAAGAAACTTGCTCTTGATTACTATAATTAAGTGTTGTTTTCTTATCTTTGCTAAATGATTTAATTAATAGTGTAGAAGTAATTATTATTATTAGTATTATTAGTAAATCTCCAACAGTAATCCCTCTCTCCTTTAGATTCATGATAAAAAATATATTTTGTTTAAATATAGCCTTTATTATTTAATAAACTAATATTTTTTACAAACGTGCTAAAAACACATATGAAGGAAATGTAAAAAGAATATAAAAATATTGAGACTATAACCTTATAAGTCATATAAAAAAAATAGATGAATTTATTATATGGAAGTCAAAAAAAAAATTAGTAGTTCTAACACTCCCAATTTTTTCTCTAAAGAGATGATTATCACAAAAAAATCACTTAACGAAAATCAACTCAAATTTACTTATCAAAAACAGTTAATCTCAGATCTAGATAATAAACACAAGGAATGGTCAAAATCGATTAACAGTTAATTTTAAAAGCTTTCGTTGATTAATTTTAAAAGTTTATTTCTTTTAATTGTATTTGTTTCTTCCCAATTCAGCGTTACTTCATCATTAATGATAGGTTTTGCTTCATAAGCTAGATACCAAAGAATAAATCCGACAGGAAATAATAAAATATGCATAGCAAAAATAGTTGACTTAAATTAAATATAGTGCAACACTTATAATGTGCAAGTGTGACACTAATTTTTTTTTAATTATGCCCTCTCCGAGGAAAAGAATTGGTTTTTTGCCAAGTGAAGAAGTGCATGAAATTATTGAAAAATTGTGCACAGCTAATGAGTTTAGTCAGTCAAAGGTCACAGGTTTATTGGTTGAGGAAGCGTTGAGGTCTCGAGGTGTGTTAAATGAAACTTTTAGTCAAAATCGAAATGATAAAGATGATTTTATAAACATTTCTTTTGATCACGAAACATTTTCTGAAAATAATAAATCTCCACTAAATGTGGATGAATATGCAGTTAATAAAAAAGTATTATCTGAAAATATCAAAATGATGCATGAATTTATTGAGTTTAAGTATTTTAAGAAAGTTATGAAGCGAAATAACAACATTATTGAATAAATAGTGTCACACTATTAATGTTTATATGAGAATGCTTTTCAATGGAATTTAGAAATTAAGAAAAGATAAATATGTTTAAATATTTCTAATCAACTTTTTAAATAGGAATCCAAAAAAAATTGAATCTTTAAAAATTCAGCGGACTAAATCCTCGTGGAGATATGAACCTTAGCCCGCTTTAAAAAAATAGCAATAAATAAATATAAATACAATAAGTATGTAAATTTACTTTTGATTTAAAATTGGATTATAAAAACTCTAAATATAAATGGCAGTAAGTGAATTAAATGAAGATATACAAGATCAAATATGTGATCTTCTTGAAAATCTTCAGCAAATAGAGAAACTTAAAAATAAAGATATACGAATTTTCTTGATAAGATAGTTAGAAAATATGGAGGAAAAGTAGTAAATAAATGAACCGCCTATTATTACCACTAATAGTTTTGCTAACTTTACCAAGTGTTGTACGTAGCACTCACTTAAATAATCAGAAAGAACTTATAGTCACCTCAGAAAGCACTAGGGAATCTATCGAGTTGGCTAAATACCTTAAAGATAATGGTGTAGTTAAATATTCAGCATATTGGTGTCCTAATTGCCTTAAACAAAGTGAATTATTTGGAAAGCAAGCTTATAGAGAACTTAATGTAGTTGAATGTGCAAGAGATGGCATAAACAGTCAAACTCAATTATGCATTGATAAAAAAATTAAAGGCTTTCCCACATGGGAAATAAATAAAAAACTAATTTTGGGTGTACTTTCACTAAAAGAATTATCAAAATTGACTGGATTTAATAATTAAGGAAAATGTAAGATGATTAATGGCTAGATATTAAGGGTTATTTCTTGAATACCTTTCATACATCCTCAAGCTGGATAGTTAATTATTTTCTTTGATATTAATCCAATACTTATAGCAACTATTCCAATACCAAATAAAGCTCTTGATTTTTTGCTTAAGATGAGATACTTCATTGGGTATTTATAACCTAAAATCAAAGTTATTATTAAATTATGACGTGGAATTTAAAAAAAAAAATAACAAGTATCCCTAAATCTATGATTTTCTAAAATAAGTTTTAGATATTATATATCTTGAAAATCTTTAATCAATAAATGCTTATATATCTTTTTTTAGTATTTTTAGTTTGTATTTGACAGTCTTTTTATAATTAAAATGAGACTTTTATTTTTTTATGAAAAATAAGGAATTTAATGTGACTCAAGGAATGGCTTTGTTACTTTTGAAGCCATTAAATTTACCCGCAAACTACGTCCTAAATCTAATAATTTATATAACTAATCCCAGTAACAATATTGGATACTAATAGTTTTCCCAAACTGGTTTGGTTCTCCTCCAACCTTGAGCGATTAACTTTCTCCATTCATCTCTAGCTTTATCAACTTTAAGTTCTTCTCTGGTTGTCATAAGAGGTGGTTCTTTTCCTAAAACACCAAGTATTCTTCCAGAGTCAATAAACATATATTCAAAAAATTTATCTTCATTTCGATTATTCTTTGAAAACCTTTTAACCCTTGAACGATTCGAATTTATAAGCCAAAAATTTTCTGTCAATCTTACTTATTTTATGTTTTCTCAATTGGAGCCATTGTTAATCCTTTGCTGATTAGTTGCTCATGATATAACTCTGCCTGTTCAAAATTACCTCTCCATACCTCTGCAGATCCTGTTTTATCAACTTTGATTGTTAGATCCCATGCTCTTTGTTTACTCATGCTTGGAATAATTGTTAGAAGACAATTTGCGACATGCTGAAAAGTATTAAAATTGTCATCAAGAACTATAACTCTTGCTTCTGGATATTTTGCTTTAGATTTTTTTGGATCTAGGACTGTGCTAAGTGAATTAAACATTATTGTCTTTAATAGTTTAATTAAATTAAAATTTCACTTTTTTAATTGAAAAGTATTGCAAATGTCTCGAGCGTGACTTGAACACGCGACCTGCGGGCTATGAATCCGCCGCTCTAACCAGCTGAGCTACCGAGACATGGGAATATTGTAAGGCATTGGTTGTACTTAATTACCATTTTGAAAATTTATTTGTTTGTGGGCCTCATATATAGCAATTCCGCATGCTACAGAAAGGTTTAGACTTCTAACACCTTTTTGATCATTGTTTCCATTCTGTATATTCGGCATAAATATTGAAATTAAAAAGTCGCTTTTATCAATTATGGAATCGGGTAATCCTGAATCTTCTCTCCCAAATAGCAAAATATCATCTTGCTTAAATTTAAAATCATTCAAATATAATCCATTTTTTTTACTAAAAGAAATTATTCTTTTTGTTGATTTTGAGGCTAAAAATTTTTCAAAATTCTCATACTGATTAACAGTAACTAGAGGCCAATAGTCTAATCCTGCTCTTTTTAAATATTTATCTTCTAGCTTAAAACCCAAGGGCTCTATAAGATTTAAAGGTAAATTAAACGCAGCACATGATCTGGCAATATTACCAGTATTTTGTGGGATTCTTGGTTCAAAAAGAGCGACTTCCAATTTTAAGTAGGTATTTCAATACTTATTTCATCTATTTTGATTGCTCTGCCGTTTATGGCCAGCCAATTATCTTTTGATATTTTGGTTATTCTCTTTTGAAGTTCGCCGATTCTCTCAATATATGTATTACCAATTTTATATTCAGAGACCAAACTCCAACCTACTTGTTCTCCAACAATAATTGTTATGCTTTTTCTTTTCATTAAAAGACTTATAAGTGAATTCATTTTTGTTGACCATTCATTTTGTTCCTTGCCAATACTTTTCATCACGAATCCCCCAATAGAGTCTATTAATAATGGACCTTCTTCATTCCTTAATGTATTTAATAGATCTGTCGTTTCTATTAATTTCCAATCTTTTGGTCTTCTTTTTCTATGTAAATTAATTTTATCTTGCCATTCTTTATCATCCAAATTGTTTTCAGATAAGGCAACATATGATAATTTTTTTACCTCCTTTGCAAGATGCTCCGCGAATTCACTTTTCCCACTCTTTGTCCCCCCTGTAATTAAAACTATATGAGATGAATATTCACTAATATTTAAAACCTTGGCATTCATAAATTCTCTATTTATTTAGAGAAATACCACCATGTTGCTAGAGGAATAATCGTGGCAGCAATTAACAAACCTATAACTATATAAGTAGCAGTTGAACTCTCAGTATCTTTTGATCTCATAGTGTTAAAATTTGGATCCACTACAGGGTTGTCGATAGATGAGGGCTGACTTTTTTCGTAATTTATAACAGCCTTCTGTTGAGTAATACCAAAATATTTATTTATAGTATTAATTTCATTTGCGTAAGTAGTCGAAGGAATAAGAATAAAAATAAAGCCAGTAAAGATAAGGGAAAGTATATATTTATTGATGTTTAGTTTCATTTTGAGAGGTTTTGGTTAATTATATATTAAAAACCATATGTTTGAGTAATTTTAAATCTACTAAACAATATAATATTTGCATAATTTAATTAGAAATAACATATTTAAAATATGGGATTCAATGGGAAATCATTAATATCAGTTGGTGTAATACTATTTATTTTTCAGATAGCAAATTTCATTTCAATAGAAACAATCACTCCTGAGCTTGAAAGAGCACAAGTGTTAGCTGCAATAGCTTCGTTAATTATTATTTTGATAGGTTTTTTATTTAAACAATTCCAACCCATAGCTGGTGAGAAAGCTCTTTTAAAAGGAGAAAATATGTTTCTCTTCGATAAAAACATGCCGGATGAAGTTATTGATGAACTTGCATGGGGTTCTGAAGCGATATTAACTTCTACAGCAGCAGCAGCAATATTAATCCACAATGATGGCGTTAATATATTGAGGAGGGGTATCACTTCAAGTAATGATTTTAAACCTGGGGAAACTTGTCTGAGATCTATTAAAGATATGAAATTAATATCATTGGCAAACACTAAATTTTATCCTGGAAGAGATGAATTTTATAATTTTTGCGCTGAAATTCCATCTATTTTAGTTGTACCTATAAATAATAAGGCTTTCATATTGATAGGAGGCTGGAGTGCTAAGTGTTTTACGAAATCTGATGAAAAATGGATTAATAACTGGTCCAAAAAAATTAATAATATTTTCTCAAAAAATAAAATTTAAAAATATATTATTGATTTAACTCTTTTATCTTTTGCTTCAAAGCTTACTGATTCAGTATTTAAATTATAGAAAGCATTTTCTGAGTTTATTTCATATTTATTTTCGTTATTTTCTTCTTTAATTATATATTTTACTGGATTGAAAAATTCAATTATGTCATCTGAACCCAATATGGCTTTTCCTGAATTTAAGATGATATTTTGATTTTCAAATCTTATATTTCCCTCTAATAGATAGTTAGTATTTTCTATATTCCAAATAAAATTATCAGCATTTAAAATATCCTCATTATTTTTTAAAGTTTTTAATTTAACATTCCCTTTCAATTTCAAGAGTTTATTATTGTCTGATAATGTAGATTCTTCTGAACTAATAATATATTTAGTTTCTTTCCCATTAAGAATATTAATAATAGGTTTTTTTAATTCGAATTTTAATTCGATATTGTCATAACTTGAATTTGGACTGGTAATAGAATATATTTTATCTCCACTTTTAGAGAATATAGTCATATCTAAACTGTCTATTTTTTGGATAACTTTATTTTCATCAATTACACTGGGAGCGCAACCAAGCATAAATAATGTAAGGAAAATTATTAATCTATAATTTTTGCTCATACTCAAGTTTATTTATGATTGGAGTGGGTTTAGGAAGACTTGAGTTGCTAACTAATAATCCCCAAATTAATTGTTTTTTCCAAGAAATTTCCTTTCTGTATATAGAGCCAAGTTGTTCATTAATTTTTATAGATAATTCGGGTAATAAAGGTAGTAATAATAATCCTATTATTCTGGTACTTTCTAAAACGTTATAAATAATTTCTTTAACTAGAGGTAGATTATCTTTCTCTTTTATTAGCACCCATGGCTGATTATCATTCAAATACAAATTTGTATTAATTGCTAGGCTAAGTACTTCATTAGCTGCTAAATCTAATTTGTAGTTATCAAAGTTATAAATATAGTTTTCAACTGCAATTTTGGCATAATTTTCTAATTTATTTTCACTTAAAATTTTTTTATTATTTGGCACTTTATTATCAAACCATTTTCTAGACATAGATAATGTTCTATTTAATAAATTACCAATTGTATTAGCTAAGTCATTATTGATGATGTCAACAAATCTTTTATCTTGAAAATCTCCATCATTTCCTAATGATATGTCTTTAATGAGGTACCATCTTACAGGATCATTTCCATATTTTGTAAGCAATAAATCAGGGTCGAGTACATTTCCTAAGCTTTTACCCATTTTTTGCCCCTCTCTTGTAAGAAATCCGTGCCCAAAAACCTTCTTAGGAACTTTCATTTTGGCAGAAATGAGCATTGCAGGCCAATATACAGCATGGAATCTCAGAATATCCTTACCAATTAAATGAACATCAGCTGGCCATCCTCCATTAATTGACTTTTCCAATGAATGTTCTGTCGCATCAGAACTAATGGCACTTACATATCCAAGTAAAGCATCAAACCACACATAAAAGGTATGGTTATCGTAATCAGGGACAGGAATTCCCCATGAAACATTTGTTCTTGAAATTGAAAAATCCTTTAAACCTCTAGAAACAAAATTTATAATTTCATTCTTTCTTTCTATTGGCTCTATAAAAGAAGGTTCGTTGATTATTTTCTCGATTTCTTTTTGATATTTTGAAAGCCTAAAAAAGAGATTCTCTTCATTTTTCCATTCTAGATTTTTTTGATGTATTGGACATTTGTATGTTGATGAATTTTCTGGATTATCTTTAAATTCTTCGCAACCGACACAATACCAACCTTTTTGAACTCCCATATAGATATCATCTGATGCTTTTACTCTTTCATAAAATTCATTAACAACAAATTCATGATTTTTTGAGCTTGTTCTTATAAATTTGTCATAGGATATATTCCAATCTTTCCAATTATTTTTAAAGACCTCTGAGATTTCATCACAATGTGATTTTGGAGCAATACCCTTTTCATTAGCTGTTCTTTGTATTTTTAAACCATGTTCATCAACACCAGTGATGAAAATAACTTCTTCACCTGCAAGCCTTTTGTACCTAGCTATTGAGTCACAAATTATTGTTGTATATACACTTCCTAAATGTGGTTTATCATTAACATAATATAAAGGTGTAGTAATGACAAAAGTCATAAAGCTTTTTTATTTATACTAACAGATATTTTTTAAACTAATAACAACCCATTATATTGATTATCTTATTAATAAATAAATTCTAAAAGATTACTATCATTTATAATATATTTAACTTTATATATTTTATTACTATATATTTCTATTGATACAAAAAGAGTAATAAGTATTTCTAGTGAATAATCTGGAAAATAAACCAAAGCAATATTTTTTTTTTGATTAATCCACTTAACGAATATAATTTTATAAAAAGCTTTTTCTTCATTCTTAAAAAATAATTTTAAATACTTATATTTATCATTTTTAAATATATTATTATTTTCTGATTGTCTATTTTTTGAATAATCAATAATCTTAGATACTGAATCTATACTAAGAACTTCGTAATTATTAATTTTATTATATACTTGTCTTTGTATAATCAAATCAAGATATCTACGTAGTGGTGATGTGCATTGTACATACATTTTAAGGCCTAATGATTCGTGGTTTCCTGGCTTAGTTGTTATATAACTTCTTCCCATATATTGTTTTAATATTATAAATTTAATATGACTATCATTATATCTATCGAGTATTTCAGATGGATTACAGTTTATTTTTTGAATCCTATATGCAGCCGCTAAATCATATTTATCTATAAATAAACTTGTTACATAACCCATTAATATCATTGATTCTTCAATTATAATTTGTGATATTGTTTTCTCTAATTTAGTTAGTATAATCTTATCTTCATATAATTTAATTTTATTATTTGGACTTTCAAAAATAATTGCTCCTTGTTTCTTTCTAAATTTAATACTTTTATCTAATAATTTTTTAATCTCAATTAATTCTATTTCTTCTTTGGGTTCTATTTCTAATATTTCATTTGCATCTTCATATGTTAATTGATATTTTGGTTTTATTATTGCTTCAGTTATTTCATATTTATTTATTGATCCATCGTCATTGAATTCTATTGCTGCACTAATAGTTTCTGAAACTTTATTTTGAGCTAGATTTGCCTTTTCAAGAATATTTTTAGGAAGCATTGGGACATATTGATCAATTAAATATAAACTGCTATTTCTCTTCCTTGCATTTAAATCAACATTAGAATCATGCAAAAAGAGTTTGCATGGATTACTAATATGTATCCATAAATTTTTTTTATTTCCTTCTTTTATTTCTAATGAAATAGCGTCATCAACCTCATGTGGATCATCAGAGTCAATAATATATGTTTTTAAATCAGTTAAATCTTTCAAATATTTGAGATTTTAATTATAGTGCCAACTATATTCAATAAGAAATTATCCTTCAGGATTTACAAAGGGTAAAAGAGCTACAATTCTGGCTCTTTTTACAGCTAATGTGAGATCTCTTTGTTGCTTAGAGGTTAAACCTGTCATTCTTCTTGGTAGGATTTTGCCCCTCTCAGTTATAAATTTTTTTAGTAGTTCTACATCCTTATAGTCAATAGGATCGCCTGGTTTGATAGGTGATAATTGTTTTTTGAAAATTGAATTAGGCATGATTTAATTTGATTTGATTACTTAATTTCTTTGTGAATGGTCATTCTGTTTAAATGAGGATTAAACTTTTTTAGTTCTAATCTTTCTGTTGTATTTCTGCGATTCTTTTCAGTAGTATATCTTGAGACACCATTAGATCTCTTAGGATCTGTGCTTGTCCTAGCTTCAGTACATTCCAGGGTCACTACAACTCTTGTCCCTTTTTTGGCCATTTTAATTAATACTTTATTGTATAATTTTCTATTGTACATCTTCAACAAACTTTTTTGAAGATATACTTGTTTCTTTTACCATCATTGATTAAAAAATATATATGAAAGTTTCTCAAAATTGGTTGAAAAATTTAGTAGAAATTACTTCTACTCCTGAAGATCTCTCTGAGAAATTATCTATTGGTGGATTCGAGGTTGAATCATTAGAAGATTGTTCAAAAAATGTAAATGGTGTTGTTTTAGGAAAGGTATTATCTGTTTTAAAACACGAAGGATCTGACAAACTTTCAATTTGCCAAGTCGATATTGGTAATTCAAAGAATTTACAAATTATCTGTGGTGCGCGCAATATTAAATCAAATATTTATGTTTATGTTGCTACTGTCGGCGCGAAATTAAATGCAGTTGATTTAACTATTAAAAGAAGTGAAATTAGAGGTGTCATTAGTGAAGGAATGATATGTTCACTGCAGGAACTGGGTTTAGAGGACTCTAGCGAAGGGATAGAGATCATTGATGAAGGTTTGGCCCTAAAACATGAATTGGGGACTCCAGGGTCTGAATTGCTTCAATTAAATGATTTTATATATGATTTAGCCATTACAGCTAATAGACCTGATGGAATGTCTGTAATGGGTATAGCCCGTGAAATTTCTGCTCTTTTAGAATCCACCTTAAATTTTCCAGAATTAAACCATAAATACAATATTCATTTACTTAAGGGAATTAAACTTTGTCCAGAGGCTATAGAATCTAATTGCATTTATACAATAAGCTGCATTGATGGAGTAAATGGAGAGAAATTATCGCCAAATTGGCTTAAAGACCGTATAGAAAAATCAGGTATAAAATCTATTAATCTTCTAGTTGATTTGACAAATTATATTCTATTAGAACAAGGTCAACCTTTGCATGCGTTTGATAAAGATAAATTGTCAAACTTAATTGGTAAGGAAGTTTCTCCAGAAGATTTCTCTGTAAGAAAAGGCAAGGATAACGAAAGCCTTATTTGCTTAGATGGTAAAGAATATGACTTAAATGACAATATTACAGTTATTACTTGTTGTGATAAACCTGTAGCTATTGCAGGGGTTATAGGAGGTTTAGAGACTTCTGTAAGTAATACTACCTCATCTATTTACCTTGAAGGCGCTGTTTTTAATCCAGTTACTATAAGAAAATCTTCCAAGGCGGCTGGCATAAGAACAGAATCTAGCAGCAGGTATGAAAAAGGGATTTCATCAAAAAATACAATAAGTGCAGTAACAAGGGCATTTAATCTTTTAGAAGAATATTTTTCTATTAATTCACCAATCATCAATACTTCAAATTTAATAAGTAATGAGGATATTTTTATTAAACTACGGAGAAATCGAATTCATAAAATTCTTGGTCCATTAATTATTAACGATCAATTTGAAAAAAGAAATTTATCTGATAATGAAATAGTTGATAAATTAACACTCATAGGTTGTACTTTAAAGAATAAAGAATATGGCTGGGATGTAGCAGTAATTCCAAATAGATCTCATGATTTAACAAGAGAAATAGATTTAATAGAAGAAATAGCAAGATTAATAGGGTATGACAGATTCGACTTAAAACTTCCTAATCCAATTAAGCCTGGAAAATTGTCATCAGAACAGTTGGCATTGAGAAAATTAAAAAATGGTTTTATAGAAAATGGTTTTAACGAGGTACTAAGCTATTCTCTTGTTCCTGAAGACGATGAAAAACTTATAAAGATTTCTAATCCTTTGTTATTAGAAACAAGCTGTCTTAGAGATAATATCTGGAAAGAACATTTGGAGATAGTAAACCGTAATATAAAAGCTGGACAAGCAAGTTGTTATATATTTGAAATTGGAAATGTTTTTCAAAAGAAAACTGAGTTCATTCAAGAAGAAGTTCTGAATGGTGCGATTTTTGGAAATAAAAAATTTGGAAAATGGATAAATTCTGGTAAAGATAATGATCTTAATTATTTCCAGGCCAGAGGAAAGTTAAAGGAGGCTTTATCATCTTTGAACATAAAAATTGATGATAAACCTACTGATTCAATTGATTTTCTTCATCCAGGAAGAACTGCAAAATTAGTTATTGAAGGGAAAGATGCAGGTTATTTTGGTGAAATACATCCCAAACTAATATTAGAAAAGAAGTCATTAAAAAAAGTTTATTTATTTAACATAAATGTTTCTAACCTTTTGGGAGCTAGTACAAGAAAAAATAAATGGATTCCAATATATAAGCAATACCCCATTGTTCCGAAAATGGAAAGGGATATAAATTTTGTTTTCAGTAAGAAATTTTTAATTAGCGAAATAACATCACAAATAAGAAAAACAGGAAAAAATCTCTTAGAGGATGTAAATTTACTTGATGTTTTTGAAGATACTAAATTTGGAGATGATCATATAAGTTATACATTTAGATTATCTTATAGAGATAAAGATAAAACATTACTGGACTCTGACATTACATCAATACATTCAAATATCATTTCTAATGTTGAAAAATGTTTTAACACTAAATTGAGGAATTAAACGTATTGCTATTCTCATATAAGACTATAAATAAGTCTATATATGAATCTTATATAAGATAAATAATAATCCTATAAAAGTAATTAATGTTGTATGATAAAGGTCATGATTAGTCTACTTTCTCTACTTCTATCTTCAGTGCTGTGGGTTCAAGTCCCTCAGTGGTCAGATGATTGGTCAAAATGTGCTGTTGACATACCAGATGCATCATGTCACTGGTACATAACTGCACCAGATAATACTTTTGGCGAAGGTTTTGATTGGGCTAGCGCCCCTTGGTTCGATGCTAATGGATTAAGTGATGTTCCTAGTATTGATAGGCAAACTGCCATTGAGAAGCTTCAATCTAAGTAGTACTGTCTTTAAGGCAGTACGGAGGCACATAAAAAGCCCTTATAGCAATGCTTTCTAGCCTTTATTAATTTCTTGGACATTTAAAGGACATAATTTATTGATTTATTATTCAATTTTTATTTTTTCCCAGGCATTAAGCAGTTTGGGCATGATTCATTCAAATCGATTAATTTATTTATCTTACTTATCTATTTTGAGACTATATCATAGACTAATAATAAGTCTTATATGAGAATTACTATACAAAGAAATTTTTATTTTTTAAAAGCAAATTTTGTCTTAATTTCATTAATATATATTTTTTGTTTACATAAATTTGAATAAAAATAATTGATTAAAATTTGAAATTATTTGCTTGACAGCTATCTTATGTGAGACTATTAATTAGACTTGTTATTGGTCTTATATGGGAATTACTATACTAGTCTCTATATAGATTTTTTAGCAATTGATACGCTTCATTTAATTTTCTCATTTGATCTGTTGATCCTCCAGCATCTGGATGTGTCTCTAAAGCTATTGATTTATAGGCCTCCCTAATTTTGCGGAATGTATGAGCTGATCCAGCTGATGTTGATAAATTCAATAATTTAAGTGCTCCATGTACTGTCATTGTTGAGTCCAATGTTTCAAATGAATTTGATCTATTATTTCGCTTAAATCTACTTACAAACCTTCTCATAAGTGTTGGTATTCTATTTATCAGATCTGATGTTGCAAAAGGGTCTTCTAAAACGCCAATCATTAATAAAACAATTTCAAGTGATGGATTTTTCTTTATCCAAAATGGGCATAATTCTGACATTAATTTATTGGCTGCACTCCAAGTAAAGGGTAGATTTTCAGTCCCATCAAGATTTGGCCATATATCCCTTTCAAACCAATCCATTGAAGCTTCTACTACATGGTCATTAGGAACTGATCCATATAGTGTTTTCCAATGACTAATTAACTCAATTCGACATTTTATTAATTCAGTTTCTTTGATTGTATTAATTTGAATATCATTAATATTCTCCTTTAATTTTTCACTATTAATACTTCTTCTTAGATTCTTTACTTTTTTTTCAACGAAATTGGGAAGGCTTATATTTGAGTTGGCTGTTTCTTTATATTGATTGTTATTTGTAGATCTTTTATTTAGAGATATCTCATTAACTTCTTTTTTTACGTCTGATTTAATTAATACCAATGCAGTATCTTCATCAATATTTAAATTTTCATTAGTATTCTTATCGTTAAAGTCTATTTCTTGCTGTTGGTTTTTAGGTAGTAAATCATCTTCTTGAAGAAGTTCTTTAAGTATCTTTTCTATTACAGGTCCTCTTGCTCTAAATCCCCACTCTTTTCGTAATTGATCAAACCTGGAAATTAGTTCCTCAGGTAAATCAATTGAAATTCTTTTTGTATTTGAATTTTCAGGACTATTCAATAATATTTTCTTGAAGAGTATGGAATTTATTTAATTTTATTCAAAAAATATTGAAAGTCCATAAGGAATATTGTTTTTAAATTAAAACCAATTTATTTTTTCTGTCACAAGTCAATTAAGTATCTTTTTATAATAAAAAAAAAAAAAAATGTTTAATTGTTATTCCAAGTCATCTAAAGAAAAAAAGAGTTTTTATCAACACAAGAAATTAGAAATGCTCAACTATATTAAGGATTCACTTGAACGTAAAATTGCATCAGTAACAGCATCTATAGAAGTTCTAGAAAGCCAAATAAGCAGGGATAAGAAAGTTGAGGTAACTAATTAGTATTCAAACAAAACTTTCTAGAAGTTTTTCAGGGCCAAATTTCTTTAAATAATTAATATTTGAATTTTCAGTTACTAGTAGATATCCTGCAAATCCTAAACCGTTAATACTGAAACCATGAATATGATCATTTTTTCTTTTTATAATAGCGATCCATTTATTAGTTATTAAAATATTGTAGGGACATATCGGTTTCTTATCACTAATAGGATCCCCAAGTCCCAATTTCTTGCATAATTCTAAGTAAAACTCAAAAAGACATGATGGATTTTCTAAAAAATCAAATTTGGATACAATAATATTTTTTTTAAGCTTACTATCTAGATCTTGATATGAGTTCATCTCTAAAAACCACTTTTCTCTAGGGCATGATATCTCACCTTTAGATCTACGCAGAAGTTGAAAATGCCTGTGAGGTTGACTTGCTCCCGCAATTGGAGAACTATTGAAAAACCATAATCCACTAGTATCATTATTAACTTGTTGGATCGCTCTCCAATCTTTAATATCTAACCATCCATTTTGAGGTTTCCATTTATTTGTAATAAGTAAAATATGACCTTTTTGTACAGGGTACTTATTTAATATTAGTTGATGATTATCACCAATTTTATCAATTTCTAGTATCTTTTCCCAAGGACAAAACGGATTTTGCTTAGGACCATAAATTTTTTTTTTAATAAATTTTGAAGTATCGAGTTTCCTAATTATGAAGTCGTCTTTTTCATATAAATCTCTTGTAATAATATCAGTTTTGAGAGGATATAAAGATTCATCATCAATTGATAATCGAGTTTGTTCTAATGCTTTTTTCCAATATATTTCTAAACTCATTAAAAAAAAATTATCATAACCATTTTAAAAAAAAAAATAAACTTGTAGTTACTTTTTATTAAATTGATATTCTTTCAATTTTTCTAGAGGTACTGATTCTAAGACTACAATATTAGTTGATTCTAATATGACTTTTGGTGCAAGACCGTCTAATAATGCTTGCTTCCACCTATCAAGACAAATACACCAATGATCACCATCCTTTAGTCCTGGGAAGGAATAAATAGGCATAGGAGTAATTAAATCATTACCTTGTGATTTACTATATTTCAGGAAATTATCATCCATCACACAACATATGGAATGATTCCCTCCATCATTCTTGTCATAGTTGCAAAATCCATCCCTGAACCACCCTGTCATAGGTGCGCAACTACAAATCTCAATTTTTTCTCCAAGGACATTTAATTGATTTTGATTATTTATGTTCATAGATTTTTTTAATAATAATAAAACACCAACATTTCTTTAAAAAAGGTTGACGAGTATGGGGGGTAAGGAGGTAATAATTCTAATAAGGTTTTTTTCATTATGGATTGGGACTTTACTGAAAACATAGCATTTAAAGCTCTTTATGAAGCTTTTAAAGATAGTGATGAAACTTCCGCATTAGAATTTTTATCTAGTGATGGCGCTTCATATTATCTTGAGTTAACACAGGACGCGGCGGGTGAGGGACTTGATTTAGGTGATAATGAAACGATGGAAGAACTTCAAGAAGAAATTATTGAATATTTAGAAAACAACTAAAGATTTAGATTAAGCGCTGAAATATTTAGCTTTTGAGTGCAGTGAAATGATAGCTGTAGTACTTTGTTCTGGATGAAGTTGTTCAGATTCATCCATGGTCAAGCTTATTCTTTTTGCATCCAACAATGATAATTGTATGTTTGAATCAGATACTTTTGGACATGCAGGATAACCAAATGAATATCTAGCTCCTCTATATTTTTGAGCTAGTATTTCTCTATTTTTGTCTGGTTCTTCAGTCCTAAAACCACATTCAATACGAATTAATGCATGGACATACTCAGCTAGAGCTTCTGCTAATTGCACTGTAAGTCCATGGAATAATAAATAATCGCTATATTTATCTTCTTTAAATAATTTTTGAGAATATTCACTGGCAATATCGCCCATCGTTACTGCCTGCATAGGAAATATATCTATCGGTTTATCCTTTTTCAAATCACAATAAAAATCAGCTATGCATAAATTATTCCCAGATTTTTGTCTTGGGAAATTAAATTCGGAAATTTTATTTAATGATTTATCATCAAATAAGAAAATACTATTATCTTTTCTACCGCATCTGAAATATCCATAAACTGCTTTGGGTGAAATAAGTTTTTTTTCTACAATTGTCTCTAACCATCTATCTAGCAATGGTTTAGCATATGAATCCAAATAGTTATTATATTCATCTACGCTTTGGTTTTTTCCTTTTTTTATTTGCCATTGTCCGCTAAATAGAGCTTTTGTATCTAAATAAAAAATTAACTTATTTAAATCTATATCAATCTCGTTCAAGACTTTCGTTCCCAAGAAAGGAGCTTGAATTGGTTCTTCTTCATTTATAAATTTAGATCTTATAAAATTTTCTTTTAAATTTAATTTAGAAGTCTCTATATCTATAGATATTGATTTTTTAACTGCTTGAGAGTTGGACTTTGATGAGGCTAAATTAATATCTATTCCCTCATTGTTGATGAATCCCTCTGTATTTGACCAATTACCCTTTTTTTTATTGTCCATATATTCATTCATGAATTTAAGATCAGTGAACGCATCTTTTCCGTATAAAATTTTCCCTTTATATATTTTGCTGCAGTCCTCATTTACAAATTTTGGGGTTAAGGCTGCACCTCCTAATATTACTGGTACACTAATATCTTCATTGTTAAAAGCTTCTAAATTATCTTTCATAAAAGCAGTTGATTTAACAAGTAATCCGCTCATAGCGATGCAATCTGCATTGTGCTTTTTTTGTGCATCTATAATTGCTGAAACATCTTGCTTTATTCCAAGATTTATTACGTCATAACCATTATTTGTAAGTATTATGTCAACCAAATTTTTTCCTATATCATGAACATCGCCTTTGACTGTTGCAATTAAGAGTTTTCCATTTGATATGTTTTCTTCCACAGTTTCCATATGTGGTTCTAAAATTGAAACGGCAAATTTCATTGTTTCGGCGGATTGGAGTACAAATGGCAATTGCATTTGACCTGAGCCAAATAAATCACCTACAACTTTCATCCCATCTAGTAGAAAGGTATTAATTATTTCTAGAGGTTTATATTTTTTTAAAGCTTTATTTAGTTGATCCTCTAAACCTATTTTTTCTCCATCAATAATATGATTTTTTAGGCTTTCTTCCAGAGTTAGATTTTTATTTTCTAAAGATGCTTTTTTGAAATCTTGAATAGATAAATCTTGAAAAGCTTTTGTTAATTCTACTAATGGATCATAAATACAAATATCATCTTCAAATTTTCTTTTGTCATATATCAAATCTAAGCAAAGCTTTTTGGTTTCTTCAGAAATTTTTGATAATGGCAAAATTTTATTTGGTGCGATGATAGCAGAATCCAATCCTGCTTTAATGCATTCATCTAAAAATATTGAATTTAGATTAATTCTGGATAATGGTGAAAGACCAAAACTAATGTTTGATATACCAAGTATGATGTGAATCTCAGGAAAATTTTCACGAATTTTTGATATAGCAGTAATTGTTTCTTTAGCATTTAATCTATCTTCTTCTATCCCAGTAGATATTGGAAGAGCTAATGGATCAAAAAAGAGCTCATAATCAGACAAACCGCATTCCCTGGTTCTATTAATTGCTCGTTTAGCAATGTCATATTTTTTATCTGCATTCCTTGCCATTCCATCTTCATCAATAGTTCCTACAACAAGACCTGAACCATACCCCAAGGCTAAATTTAGAACTTGATCAAATCTTTCATTACCGTCTTCGTAATTGGTTGAATTTATAATACATTTACCACCAGCTGACTTTAATCCACTTTCCATTTTGTCAGCATCTGTAGAGTCAATCATTAATGGCAAATTTATATTGGTAACAAGTCTTGATGTTATTTCTTTCATATCTTTCACTCCGTCTCTCCCTACATAATCAACATTCACATCAAGAACGTGTGCATTTTCTTTTTGTTGTTGCTTGGCAATTGATACTAGTCCATCCCAATCATCGTTATTTAACAACTCCCTTACCTTTTTAGATCCACTTGCATTTAATCTTTCGCCTACAATCAGAATAGAATTATCTTGTTTGTACGGTACAGAATTATATATTGATGATGCAGAAGGAATATAGCCACTTAAATTGTTCTTACCATTTTTATTTGGCATTTCGTTATCAATAATTTCATCGATTATTGAAGAAAGATATTTAATATGTTCGGGTGTTGTCCCACAACATCCACCTATTAATTGAACATTAAAGTCATATATAAAATTCATTAACTGCATCTTTAATTCTATTGGCTTTAATCTGTAGTGAGCAACACCGCCAATATTTTCAGGAAGTCCTGCGTTGGGAATACAGCTTATAGCGAAGGGAGAATTTTCAGACAAATATTTAATATGTTCTTTCATTTGTTCTGGACCAGTAGCACAATTTAGTCCAAGGATATCTATATTAAACGGCTCTAATATTGTTAATGCAGAGGCAATGTCAGATCCAACAAGCATAGTACCTGTTGTTTCCATTGTTATAGATACCATTATAGGTATATCTATATTTTTACTATCAAGTACTTCTTTAGAAGCTAATAAGGCAGATTTTATTTGCAATACATCTTGACAAGTTTCAATTAAAAGTAGATCAACTCCTCCATCCGTAAGACCATATATCTGTTCTTTATATGATTCCTTTAATTCATCAAAATTTATATGTCCTAATGTGGGTAATTTAGTGGTTGGTCCAATTGAACCAGCAACAAACCTTGGCTTATCAACTGATGCATATTTTGCAGCAGCTTTTTTTGCTATTAGAGCAGCATTTTTATTTATCTCATATGCCTTATTCTTAATATCATATTCATCAAGAACTATTGATGAGGCACCAAAAGTATTAGTTTCTATAACATGACAACCTGCTTCTAAGAATGAATTATGGACCTTTTCAACTATCTTTGGTGAGGATAAAACAAGGTTTTCATTACAACCCTCTAATTCTTTTCCTCCAAAGTCGTCTGCTGTAAGATTTAAGTTCTGAAATGATGTTCCAGTACCTCCGTCAAAAATTATTAATGGCTTTTCATCTCTATTTAGATAGGTTCTGAAAGATTCCATTTTTAGGTGAAAATTATTTTATAGAAATTCTTGTTACCCAATTATCATAGTCTTGAGAACGACCTTCTGTTATTTCTATAAGCTTACTTTTTAATTTATTCATTATTGGTCTTTCACCATTTAATTCACTTGATTCAATTTTTTTAACTGGTGTAATTTTTGCTGCTGTACCAGTTAGAAAAACTTCATCTGCTATTAATAATTCTGTTTTATCAACAGGCCTTTCAATTACATTTATTCCAAATGATTTTGCTAATTCAATTACACTAGCTCTAGTAATACCCTCAAGGATATCTTGATCAACACCAGGAGTGATTAAGTCTCCATTCCTTACAATAAATAAATTCATACCACTAGCTTCGCTTACCTTACCACTTGAATTTAATAGCAGGGCTTCATCAAAACCCGATAAACTAGCTTCTGTTTTAGCTAATGAACTAGTAATATAAGCTCCACTTATTTTTCCTCTCAATGGGAGAGATCTATCTTCTTGTCTAGTCCAACTACTCATTCTACATGAAACCCCATCTGGGGATAGATAATCTCCTAGTTCAATACAATACATAAAGAAATCTGTTTCAATACTGTGTAACCTTGGAGCTATACCTAAATCGCTTGTATATACGAATGGTCTAATATAAATAGGTTTTTGTGGCTTATTTCTTTTTATAACTTCCTCTAAGGCTTTAAAAATATATTCTTCAGATATATCAGTTAAGAGTAATTTTGCACTTTGAGATAATCTTTTTATGTGTTTATCAGTTCTAAATAAAAGGAATTCTTCTTTATTTGTAGGGTTAGGTATCGCTCGCATTCCTCCAAATGCAGCAGTACCGTAATGTAGTGCATGAGTAGCTATTGATATTTTTGCTTCTTTAAATGGAATACATTTACCTTCGAACCAGGCGTATGGAAGAAATTCATGCATATTCAATTTATTTAATTAAGGTAAACTTGTTTTATCCTACTTACGTATTCTAAACCTTATTTATATATAAAAATGCACAGGATATTAAATGTAGCAGGAAATGAAAAGAATAATGATGATTTAATTGAGCAACCAGCGGCAGATTTTATTTTTATAACAAGTGTAAAAGCTGATTTAAATCTCATATCAAAATTATTGTTAGAAAAAGAATTTGCTTCATTAAAAAATAATATAAGAGCTTTAGAAATTTCTAATTTAAATTCCTCAGCTCAAATAGATAATTATTTATTAAAAACAATTAATTATGCAAAAGTTGTCATACTAAGAATTTTTGGCGATAAAGGTACATGGAACTATGGAATTGAACAACTTTTAAATTGGCAAGCAGTCAATAAAAAAAGGAAGTTAGTAATCCTATCAGGTACCGTTGATCAGGAAGTGTCCTTAAGTGAAATAAGTAGTATAGATAAAAATATTGCATTAAATATTTCTAGATTACTAAGATCGGGAGGAATGGAGAATTATAGAAAATTTCTTAATTGTTTAAATTATCTAAAGGTAAATGAAACATTAATTCCTGATGAGTTTTTGAATATTAGTTTTTATCCAGATCCTTATTTATATGATTGGAAAATTGAAAAAGGAGAAAAGATTGGAATAATATCCTATAAATCACTTTTTTTGGCTAATGAAATTGAAGTAAACGAAAAACTTAACTTGCAGTTACGAAGATGCGGACTATCGCCTAAAACGTTATTTATTTCAACACTAAAAGATCATATTATTCAAAAGAAATTAATAGAAATTTTTAAAAAGGAAGATATTAAATTAATAATTACCACAACTTCATTTTCTTCATCTCAAATCAAAAATAACGAATTAATTGAAAATTCTACAAATATTTTTACTTCTCTTAAAATTCCAATTTTACAGCTTCTCTCTTCAAATAGATCAAGAAAAAATTGGTTAAATTCATCCATTGGAATGAATTCATCTGATTTATTGATGCAAATAATTATTCCTGAATTTGATGGAAGGATTACTACCTGTCCTTCAGCATTTAAAGAAATAATTTCAAAAAAAAATACGCTCTACAGTGAAATAACCAGTTACAAAGCTGATCAAGTAGGTATTAAATGGATATCAAAATTCGCAACAAATTATGTGAAACTTCAACAACTTAATAATTTTGAAAAAAAAATTTGTTTAATAATAAGTAATTATCCAGTAAAGAACGGAAGAATCGGTAATGGTGTTGGTCTTAATACACCATCTTCGATAATAAATATTCTTAACTGGTTAAAAGAAGAAGGTTATGATCTTGGATCTTGTAATTATCCTCAAGATTCTTCGGAATTAATGTCAATACTTATAAAAACTAGAACTAATGATATTGAATCTCAAAATAATAAACCATTAGATTACTTACCACTTAGTGAATATTTAAAATATTGGAATTATTTAGAACTTGAACCAAAAAATATTATTGTTAACCGTTGGGGCAAACCATCAGAAGCGATCGATCTTGATAATGAAGGCTTCTCAATAAATGGTATTAGATTTGGAAAAATAACATTATTGATTCAACCTCAACGAGGTTATGACTCTTTCACTGATAGAGATATTCATTCTCCCGATCTTCCACCTCCCCATAGATATTTAGCACAATATTTTTGGATTGAAAAAGTTTTTAACGCAAATGCTATTTGCCATATTGGTAAACATGGGACTGTTGAATGGTTACCTGGCAAATCTATAGGTCTCAGTAATAAATGTTTTCCAAATATTATTTGTCCAGCAATACCAAACATATATCCTTTTATCGTAAATGATCCTGGGGAAGGATCCCAAGCTAAAAGAAGAACTGCTGCAACAATTATTGATCATTTAACCCCTCCTTTGGATAGGTCAGAATTATATGGAAAATATTCAATATTAGAAAATTATTTAGACGAATATTTTGAAGCAAAATTATTAAATTCTAATCGAATTGAAATTATAGAAAAATCCATTTTTGAATTAATTAAAAAAGATTTTAACGAAATCACTTTAAATAATAAAAATAATCAAATTGCAGAGATTGATTCTTTTCTTTGCAAAATTAAAGAATCTCAAATTAGGACAGGTTTGCATATTTTTGGTAATAGGCAGAATGACATTAATGAAATAAATTTATTCTTGTGTGTCGCTAGAGTGCCAAATGCCAATAGAATTGGGATTGTTCAATATATAGCAAAACATTTAAAACTAGATTTGGATCCTTGGACAAATATATATGATCAAAAGTTAAGTGAAAAGGATAAAAAAATATTATTGACTTTTTCCAACAAAAACATTTTAAACTTTAGGATGGCTATTGATTTTTTGGAACAACAAGCAAAGTATTTAATATATTTGTTTTTTTACAAAAAGAATACCAATATAAAAAATCTTGAGAAATATAAAAATCAGAAAATAATAGACTATTTCTTTAATGAAAAAAAACATAATAAGTATTTTTTATTATTAAAAAAAGAGATTCTATATCCAATCATTAATTCTTCATATAATGAGAAATTATCATTTATTAATTCGTTAAATGGACAATATGTAAAAAGTGGTCCATCTGGAGCCCCTACGAGAGGTAAAACTGAAGCTTTACCCACTGGTAAAAATTTCTTTTCAGTTGATTCGAGAGGACTGCCAACTGAATCAGCATGGAGTGTTGGTTGTCAATCCGCCTCACAAATACTTGATTTATACAAACAAGATAATGGAGAAGATTTAAAAAATATAGCAATATCTGTATGGGCAACATCCACAATGAGAAATGGTGGTGAAGACATTTGTCAAATACTATATTTATTAGGAGTACAGCCTATTTGGGATGGGCCCTCAAGAAGAGTAGTAGATCTAGAAATCATTCCTTTATCTGTTATCGAAAGACCAAGGGTTGATGTTACTTTAAGGATTTCAGGAATGTTTAGAGATGCATTTCCACAGTTAGTTAAATTAACTTCTAAAGCAATAAATCTTGTTTCTAATCTTAATGAGGATGATAAATTTAACCCTCTTGCTGGGGCATCAAGGGATGGTGATTCAATTAATCGTATATTTGGTTCAGCGCCAGGTTCATATGGAGCTGGACTACAAGAACTAATTTCTAATTCTAATTGGGAAAATATTGATGATTTTGGAGAATCTTTTCTTAATTGGAGTAAGTGGATTTACAGTGATAATCTTGAACCTATAGATGATAAAAAATCATTAGAAAATGCTCTTAAAAATGTTCAGTTAGTTGTTCATAACCAAGATAATAAGGAACATGATATTTTAGATTCTGATGATTATTATCAGTTTCAGGGTGGCTTATCTTCAGCAGTAAAAAAATTGAGCGGTAAATTTCCTGAAATGTATCATGGTGATTTATCAAAATTTGGATTATCCAAAATTTCAAAATTACAAGATGAAATTAATAAAGTTGTTATATCAAGAATACTTAACCCTAAATGGATAAATGGAATGAAGGATAATGGTTATAAAGGAGCGTTTGAATTTTCAGCTACACTAGATTACTTATATGCTTTTGATGCTTCTACTGAAGTAGTCTCAGATTGGTGTTATGAGGAAGTTTATAAATCATGGTTATGTGATCTGGATCTTAGGAATTTCTTTCTAGAGAATAATCCATGGGCTTTAAGAGATATTGCACAAAGATTTCTTGAAATTGTAAATAGAAAAATGTGGAATAATTGTTCATCAGATGTCATTGAAAATTTAAAGAACATAATTATTAATACTGATTCAATAATTGAAAAAAATGAATTCTAAATTATCTACCTAATAGAGAAAGTCCATGACTATCTGTTCCGCATGTTTTTAGCATTGAATATTTATCTGCTAATTTATCTATTTCTGAACATACAAATAAACTAGGATTCCATACTTCATTAAGTTCATAATCGTACCAAACCTCTATTCCATCAATACCTTGTATTTTTGCCTCTGGAATTAATTTATAAAAGGGAATCCTGTATCTCGCTGGATGTGCAAGAAATGATAAACCACCAGCTAAATTTATTGCTTTTATAACTGATTTAATATTTAAATCATTACCTATTGGAGACTCTCCAAGGATGTAGGGATTTAGGTATTTACTTTTTATATCTATTCCCAATCCAATTACATGTACTAAACATCCTAAAATCAAACAATTAATTTCTATTCCCGAAATTAATGTAAAGGAATCTTTAGGATAATTTTTGAGTATATTATTTTTTTTTATATATTCATGAGCTTTAATTGTATGATGATCGGTTATTGATAAAAATTTCAAGTTATTTTTATAAGCTTGATCTAAAAGTTCATATGGTTCTAAACTTCCATCACTAAATTTTGTATGACAGTGAAAATTAATATTATTAGGACAACTATTTTTATTAATATTGGAAGTTAATTTTACTAAGTCTTCCCTATTCATTACTTAATGAATTCTCATTTTTCTTTCTAATCTTTGCATATAATTGAATTGAAGCCAACATGAAAATAATTAGTCCAACTACGCTCCATGTAGCAATACTAGTTGGAAAATTATTTTTAAAAATAACTAAAAGTACAATTATAAATAATAATAAAGTAGGCAATTCATTTAATAATCTAAGGTTTTTTGCTGAAATGGTTGAAGTACCATTTTGTAATGAATACATTATTTTATAACAATAAGAATGATAAATTACTAATCCCAAAACAAAAGAAATTTTAATTTGCAACCACTTCTCACTTAACCAACTTGGTTGCATAATAACCATGCATATAGCCATACTTAAAGCTAATATCATCCCGGGTGTTGTGATTATATTCGCCAGCCTTTTTTCCATCAAGGTGTATTGTTTATTAAAGGCAATTTTTAATTCATTATCCATATTTTTAGATTCTTCATGATATATAAAAAGTCTTACTAAATAAAAGAGTCCCGCAAACCAAACGATTACACCAATAATGTGAAGTGATTTAAACCAGAGATATGCTTCAGCTGCCAAATTACTAGATTAATTTAAAAATATATGTTTTTAATATAGTTATATTTAACAATATCAAGAAATCTATTTTTCAAAATTTAATTAATATTTATAACTCGTTAAAATATTCATATATATCATTAACTGAATTTTTTCCAAGTCCTTTAACTTTTGATAAATCCTCCTTACTAGCTATTCTTATCGCGTCTATTGATTTGAAATGCTCAAGCAATTCTCTTATTCTTGATGGTCCTAATCCACTGATTTGGGACAATTGAGATCTATTCATTCTTTTAGATCTTTTGTCTCTATGAAAAGATAATGCAAATCTATGTGCTTCATCTCTTACCCTTCTTAGTAGAAGAACTCCTTTTTGATTTTCATCAGTATCAAGAGACTTAGTAAATCCTGGAATAAATATTTCTTCATTTTTTTTTGCCAATGAACATATAGTTACTTCTTCCTCAAGATTTAATTCTTTTAATGCTTTAATAGCTGCATTTAACTGTCCTTTTCCTCCATCAATCATTATTAAATCAGGCCAATCTGATAGAAGTTCATTGTCTAATTTACTGTTCGTTTTATCATTTAATATTGAAAAATCCCCTCCGCTTTCTTTAAATCTTGACCATTTTTTAAACCTTCTTAGTATTACTTCATATATCGAAGCAAAATCATCACTATGTCCTATAAAAACGTTTGGATCTTTAATTTTATATTTCCTATAATGCTGTTTAGAAGGAACCCCATCAATAAAAACGACTTGTGATGCTACAGGGTCACTACCTTGAATATGGCTTATATCATAGCCTTCAATTCTTTTAGGTTGTTCGCTTAATTCAAGTATTTGGGCAAGATCCTCAATTGATGATTCATTATCTTGTATCCCATTTAATATTCTATCTAATTCTAATTTCGCATTTTTTAAAACCATTTCTACAGTTTCATGTTTTTTATTTCTTTTTGGGATTAGGATTTTTACTTTCTTTTTTCTTAGCTCCGTTAACCAATCCTCTATGGTTGCTTGTTTTGGAAGGTTATATTGAATAAGAATTTCTGATGGTATTTCTACAGGTTCAACATTCATATAATGCTCTTCAAATATCTTTTGTAAAATAAGACTTTCATCTTCATTATTTAATTTTTGACTATAGCCAATTCTCCCAATGAGCTTACCTGATCTCATTTGGAAAATTTGTATACTAGCTACATTTTTTTCTGAAACTATTCCAAAGATATCTCTATTAATTGAAGAATCTGGTATTGATATTTTTTGTGATTCAGTTAATAATTTTAAACCTGAAATTTGGTCTCTTATTTTTGCTGCATTCTCATAATCTAAATCATTTGAAAATTGCAGCATTTTTTTTTGTAAAAATATTTCTAAGTCATCATTTCTTCCCTGAAATATCATAGATACTTGTTTCATTATTTTTTTATAATCGTCAGATGATATAACTTCTTGGCAAACACCTGGACATCTTCCTATTGAATAATTCAAACAAGTTCTATCTTTATAGACTGGCCTTGGTCTTTGTCTAAGTGGAAATATTTTTTTTATCGTAAATAATGTTCTCCTTAATAATCCGACATCAACATAAGGTCCATAATATCTATCTAAATTATTTCTATTTCTTCTTCTTCTTGTTATAAATATTCGAGGATATTTTTCACTCCAAGTTATACAAAGATATGGATATTTCTTATCATCCTTTAAAAGAATATTAAAATATGGTTTGTTTGTTTTAATTAAATTTGACTCTAAATTTAATGCTTCATATTCGCTATCTGTCACTATTATTTCTATTTCAGTTATTTGACGAACCATCAAACTTAATCGGGGAGTTAAATCTGAATAATTATTGAAATAACTACTTACTCTACTGCGTAGTTTTTTAGATTTACCGATATAAAGTAAGTTATTATCAATATCTTTAAAAAGATAACAACCAGATGATTTTGGAATTTCGGATAATCTTGATTTTAATAACTCCTTATTATTAATTAATTTATATTCAATTTTAAAATTATATTTGTTATTTATTTTTTCGATAGAGGAATTACTCATTTATAGTGGTTAACCTCCATAATTCCAGCCAGTTGAAGATAAATTTAGTGAGTCAACATCATTATTTAGATAAGCAGATTGCACCTCTCCTACAAAAACGGTATGGTCTCCATGCATAACACTTCCAACAACATTACATTCAACACCACCAACACTATCAACTAAAATAGGCAATCCAAGCTCACCTAAATTAAATTCAACAGATTCAAATCTACCTCCTAATGCTTTTTGAGGTTTAAAGAAAACAGCCGCTAGATCCTTTTGATCACTTTTGAGCACATTTAATGAGAACTTATTGGTTGACTTTATAATTTCATGACTAGAACCCTCTGCTCTAACAGCCATTACAACTAATGGTGGGGTGAAAGAACCTTGAGTCACCCAACTTGCAGTAAATCCATTCACTTCATTTTTATCCTCGTCTCTAACGCCACAAATAAATAATCCGTGAGGTATTTTTCTTAATAGGATTTTTTTTGCTTCTAGATTTAATGTCATAATTGATTTAACTAATAATATTATTTTAACTAAATTTCTTATTCGATCATAATAAATTCATGAAAATTCTTTATCCAGGTACATTTGATCCCTTAACAAATGGGCATCTTGATTTAATAGAAAGGGCTGAAAAAATATTTGGCAATCTAGTAGTTGCTGTTTTAGAAAATACCTCTAAAACACCAACATTTAATCTTGAAAGAAGAATAATACAAATAAAAAATTCTCTTTCTCATTTACCTAATATTGAAGTTATTTCTTATTCTGGTCTAACTGTTGATTGTGCAAATGATCTAAAAGCTAATCTTATTCTTAGAGGCTTAAGAGCAATGAGTGATTTTGAGTATGAACTACAAATTGCTCATACAAATAAATCACTTAATAATGATATTGAAACTATATTTTTATCGACAAATACAAATTATAGTTTTCTTAGTAGTTCTTTAGTAAAAGAAGTTGCAAAATTTGGTGGTGAAATTAATCACATGGTACCCCCCTCTGTTGAGAAGGATTTAAAAGATTATTTTAAATAATATTTTTTTAACAGGATCTCAAGTAATAAAGATCACGTAATAAATTAAAAGCTTTTTCTTTATCAATTTTATCAGAATTTTGGATAATGCTTATAATTATTGGCTTATCATTTTTATATAAATAGCCAGATAATGCAAAGACATTCGAAAGAGTCCCAGTTTTGCCAAAAAACTTTCCAGACAATTCACTATTTACAAATCTTTTAGCTAACGTTCCTCTCACTCCCGTAATTGAAAGTGTAGATTGATAAGCATTAAAATCATTAGAATATCTCATTTTATCTAAAAACAATACAACTAACTTTGATGTAATTTTATTTTTTCGAGACAATCCACTAGCATCTGCAAAGTATGCATTAGTTGCTGGGAGGCCTTTATTTTCAAGCCATCTTTTCAATTTTATATAGTTATTATCGTTCCATGTATTTGAGGCATTTTTAAAAAGAGATTCAGCCGTAAAATTATGGCTTTCAGAATTTGTTAGAGTTAATAATGAAAGAATTGGAGTTGAATATACTTTATTTATCTCTTTAATATTTTTTAAATAAAAAGTTTTCTCTGAATCAAAAAAATCTATATTTATTTTTGAATTTGGAAATTTATTTTTTAAATAATTTTTAATAAAATTTTTTAATGCATAAATATCATAATATTTATTGTGATTACTTTCTATTGCAAGAGATGTAATTGGAGATCCATATTCGTAAAGTTTATCAGTATTTGTCCAACCATTAGGCCAATATAATTTTGAATCAATTTCTACAATATTAAAGTTAATAATTTTATTTTCTTTAACATTTGAAATTAGTTCGATTATATGTTCATAATTAAGATCTGGATCACCTTGACCGTGTAAATAATAATCGCTTTTATTTTTATATAAGGAAGTTTTTAAATTATTATTTAATTTATATTTACTTAAAACATAAGCTGATGAGAATAATTTTTGGTTAGATGCTGGCAACCTTGGAACATCCTCATTGTAGGAACTTATTATTTCCCCTTTATTATTAATAATTGATACACTAAAAGATTCATCAAGCGTTTGATTCAATAAAGCATCATAAGAAGGACATATTTTGTTTTTATTAATTATTCCCGGGAAATTAAAATAAATACTATTTAAAATAGTTATTTTCTGTTTTGTTAGTAAATATCTTATTAAGAAAGGAGATGTTACTAATATAAGAACAATAAAGAAAAATGAATATATTTTTTTTATCACATTCAATCTATAAATTTACAAAAATAGATTCATTGTCGGGTTTAATTTCAAATTCTTTTTTAAAAAAATACCTTTTATTTTCTTCTTTGAAAAGCAACCAGTTATTTGGATAAATATGCATAAGAGCAGCTTTATTTAAAGGCTGCAGAAAATAAATATTTTTCCATGTTTTGACAAAGTTTTTACGTCGCTCTCTAATAACACTTCCTATACCAATATTGGCATCTTCAAATTTTGGATTTAATGAATAATGCGTGCCTTGATAATTATCAGACATTGGTTCAAATGAATCGAAATCATATGGCTGAGGTAGTATCGATATCATTACACTATCAATATTATTTATATTATTTGATTCATTAAATGATTTAAAAGTAAAGATTTTATCTTTGATATCAGGATAGTCTCTTTGAGCCAAAGCCACAGAACCTTGATCAGCAAATGTTATGAATACATTATTATTTTTAGACAATATCTTGTAGATAGTTATTCCAATTCTGTTAAACTTCAACCCTTCAAAATTAAATTCTATAGTAAATCTTTTATTTGAATCTAATAAACTTGGAATAATTGCATCCTCCATATTCTTAAGAGATTCATTTAAATCTTTAGGTAGTTTGTAATTGGTTTCCATTAAAATTTTTCAATACATATTTGAATAAGTTCTAAAAATTTATCTATTTCTGACTTATTATTTATTGAACCTAAAGTAACACGAATATTTGAATATAGTTCATCATCTTTTAAACCAATATTTTTAAGTGTTGAACTAGGTTTACCAGATGAGCTTGAACAAGCACTTCCACTACTTATGGCTATTTTATTTTCTGACATGAAATTAACAATCTTATAGGCCCTTATAGGCTCAAATAGTTTATTTAATAGTAAAAACGAAATATGATTGGGGAGTCTATGGTTAATACTACCCGTAATCTTTATATGATTATTATCCTTAATTTTTTGAAAAAAATAATTTTTAAGTTTATTAATATCATTAGAAGGAAATTCAGTTATATAATCATATAATTTTATTTTTCCTTCAATATTCTTTAGTGATTCATACATTCCAGCTATTAATGGCAAAGCTTGTGTACCTTGTCTAATTGAAAATTCCTGAGTAAGTGATATGTCATTATTTTTTAAAATTTTTCTAGACTTTTCTTTTGTTAAAAGAATACCGATCCCTTTTGGACCTCCAAATTTATGAGCGGATAAACTTAGAAAATCACATTTAAGATCTTTCCAACTGAATATTCCATTACTTAATATTTGGGTTCCATCTAAATGAAACATTATATTTAATTCTTCACATTTAGAACCAATAAATTGGACAGGTTGTATTGTCCCAATTTCGCTTTGTCCCCAAATAATTGATACAAGCTTAGTATCATTGTTTAAAAAATTTTCGATATTAGAAATATTTAAAATTCCATTATTATTTACAGTCCATTCGTAAATATCCCAATTTTGTTTTCTTAATTTATTAGCACAAATAGTTGTTGCTTGATGTTCAACATTTGAAATAACAACCCTACCATTTTTAAATTTCTCATAAATATTATTAAATACAATATTTGTCGATTCCGAAGAACCAGATGTAAAAATTATATCCTCTGGATCTGCTTCAAATATATAAGCAATTTTAGATCTAATTTTTTCAAGATATGTAGAGCATTTTATCCCTAGCTCATATGTAGATGAAGGGTTATGCCAATAATTCCTATAAGTTGAATTAATTATATTTAAAACATTCTCAGATAATGGAGTTGTGGATGCATTATCTAAATAGATAAAATTATTTTCCATTAATTTACTAACATTGATCCTGAGAAAACCTTTTTAGCATTACCGGTCATCATTACTTCACAATCGTCTTTTGACCAATCAATTTTAAGATTACCTCCTGGTAAGGTTACTATGGTTTGTGAATTACAAAGGCCTAATTTATAAGCTGCCACATGGATAGCACAGGCACCTGTTCCACAAGCTAAGGTTGGTCCTGCACCCCTTTCCCATACTTTTACTTTGATATTATCTCTATTTAAAATTTGACAAAAATGCACATTAGTTTTTTCAGGAAATAATTCATTTTTTTCAAATATAGGTCCTAGTCTGGAAAGAACAATTGACTCTATATCTTTTACAAAGAATATTAAATGAGGATTTCCCATTCCTACGGCATAACCCATATTATTAAAATCATTCTCAATAAATTCGTGTGAAGGAATTGAATTTATTTTTTTTTCAATTGTTGTTGGAATATTTTGACATTCTAAAATTGGAACTCCCATTTTTACTGCAATTTCATCATTTATATATTTTGCAATTTTTAAACCTGCTTTAGTTTCAATTTTATATTCTATATTTTTATTATTCATTGAATCATTTACGTGGAGATACTCAACTAAACACCTAATTCCGTTTCCACACATTTGTGCTTCAGAACCATCAGAATTAAAAATTATCATTTTTGCATAATTATCATTATTAGGTTCTTCTATAAAAATCACACCATCTGCTCCAACACCAAATTGCCTGTTGCAAATCTTTTTTATATCAAATATTTTATTTGTCTTGTAATTTTTATATAATTCATTTCCTCTAGAATCTATTATTACGAAATCATTTCCGTTACCTTGATATTTTTCAAAACTTATATTTTTCATTTGTAAATCATATATCTTAAATTTTAATTATAAATTATTCCTTTTAACAATCTATTTCTATTTTATACAATGGATATTAAAATAATAATTTAACAAATAAAAATTAAGTGATTTCTCCCGATAAACAATATGAGGCTGATACCAATTTATATAATCCATCTGAAATAGAAAAAAAATGGCAGTCAATATGGACAGAAAACAATTTATACAAAACCTATGAATTAACTGAGAATAGCGATAAGTTTTATGCCTTATCAATGTTTCCCTACCCTTCAGGTAATCTTCATATGGGACATGTTAGGAATTATGTTATTACAGACTTAATAGCTCGATTCCAAAGGTTTAAGGGTAAATCTGTCTTACATCCAATGGGTTGGGACGCATTTGGTTTGCCTGCTGAAAATGCTGCTATTGAAAGAGGAATTAGTCCAAGTGTCTGGACTAAAAAAAATATTTCTCATATGAAGTCACAATTAAAGCTTTTGGGACTATCTGTTGATTGGGATAGGGAATTTTCAACATGTGATGAAAATTATTATATTTGGACCCAATATCTATTTTTAGAGTTATACAAGTCAGGTCTTGTATATCAAAAGGAATCAGAAGTTAATTGGGATCCTATAGATAATACAGTCCTAGCGAATGAACAAGTTGACTCAGAGGGTAAATCTTGGAGATCTGGGGCAGTAGTTGAAAAAAAATTATTAAAGCAATGGTTTTTAAGAATTACTAATTATGCAGATGAGTTATTGAAGGATTTAGAAAAATTAGATAACTGGCCAGAAAGAGTAAAAATAATGCAAGATAATTGGATTGGAAAGTCAATTGGTGCAAATATTAATTTCAATATCAATACCAATCCGGAAAAGAAAATAACTGTATTTACAACAAGGCCAGATACTTTATTTGGAGTTACTTATTTAGCAATTTCTGTAAATCATTCATTAATTAAAAAAATTACTGATCAAGAAACCATACAAAATATAGAAAATCTTAAACAATATTTGAAAAATAATAAAAATAATGAACTTGAAAAAATTGGAATAAAAACTAGCTTAATAGCTATAAATCCAGTTAATTCTGAACCTATACCTATTTGGGTGGCTAGTTATGTTCTTGATGAATACGGTACCGGCGCTGTTATGGGTGTGCCTGCTCATGATTTAAGGGATTTTGAGTTTGCTAAGAAAAACAATATAGATATTAAACAGGTAATAGTAAAGAATAAAAGTGAACAAAGTAATCAGCTTGATAATGCTTATGTAGAAAATGGATATCTAATTAATTCAAATCAATACAATGGTATAGCAAATACTATTGCTAAATTAAAAATTGCAGAGGAGGGAGTAAATAATGGATGGGCCGAAAATAAAATTCAATATCGTTTAAGAGATTGGTTAATATCTAGACAAAGATATTGGGGATGTCCGATACCCATCGTTAATTGCAAAAAATGTGGAGCTGTTCCTTTAAAGCAATCTGATTTGCCTGTTTCATTACCAAAAGATATAGAAATCTCCGCTAACAAGATTAATGCTTTAGGTAATAATAATAATTGGATAAATACAACATGTCCAAAATGTGGAATAGCGGCAAGAAAAGAAACTGATACAATGGACACTTTCATGTGTTCATCTTGGTATTTTTTAAGATACCCATCTTCAAAATGTTCAACTAAGCCATTTGAAAAGAATCAAATTAATAAGTGGTTACCTGTAGATCAATATGTTGGAGGAGTAGAGCATGCAATATTGCATTTGTTATATGCAAGATTTTTCACTAAAGCTTTGCGAGATAATGAATTATTTGATATTGATGAACCTTTCAAAAAACTATTAACGCAAGGAATGGTTCAGGCCGCAGCATATAAAAACAATAAAACTGGTAAATATGTTTCTCCTTCCGATATTACTGACTTATCAAATCCTACAGATCCAATTGACAATTCTAAACTCGAAGTTCTGTTCGAGAAGATGTCTAAGTCTAAATATAATGGAATAGACCCTGAATCAGTAATTAAAAAATATGGAGCAGATACAGCAAGAATGTTTATATTATTTAAAGCACCACCAGAAAAAGATTTGGAATGGGGAGATACAGATGTTGAAGGACAATTTAGATTTTTAAGTAGGATTTGGAAGCTTTATGTAAATTGTGCAAAAGATATAAATAGTAAATCTAATTCCTATCCAGATAAAGAAAAAAGTTTAATAAAGTCAATGAATATTGCTATAAAAGAAATTTCAAATGACATATTAAATAACCAATTTAATACTGCGATTTCAGAACTAATGAAGTTTTATAATTCATTATCAAATTCCATTAATGACATAAACAATAATTTAAAAATTGATGCTTTAAAAACATTTTGTATTTTGTTGGCTCCATTTGCACCTCATATTGCAGAAGAAATATGGCATCTTATAGGATTTAAAAAATCTGTACATTTAGAGCACTGGCCTTCCTTTAATGCCGAGGCACTAAAGGAAGATTCATATGAACTAGTAATACAAGTGAATGGAAAAGTTAGAGACAAAGTAAATATTAATAATGATATGAGTGAAGATCAAATTAAAGAATTGACTCTTAAAAGACCTAACATATTAAAATGGACTCAACATAAGGAAATAAGAAAAATAATTATTGTTAAAGGAAAAATAATGAATATTGTTGTTTAAGAATTTATTTTTTGAATAACTAATGAATTTGGATTTGACCAATCGCCCTTAACTAAATAATTATCATTACCGAAACACATTTCACGGAGTATAAAAAATATAGGTTCACTAACTGAATTATCAAATAAAGATGTTATGTCATTTATAGAATATTCTCCACCTTCATCTAATAAATTACTTACTTTTTGTTGATACTCAATAATATTTGCAGCTGCTTTCTTTCCAGCTTCAACTCCAGGTTGATCATATGCATTTATATTTACCAATTCAGCGTAGAAGGATACAGCCCTCTCAAATAAAGCGATTAAGGCACCTAGTGAAAAACAATTTAACTTTTCTAGAGTAATAGTGATACTTTGTCTGTTTTCACTAGAGAGTGCTGATCTGGTTCCTTGCAAAAAACCAGAAAGATATTCTTTAGGATTCTCTTTTTCATCAAATATATTAGTAGATGGAGAATCTAATAATTCAATAAAAATACAAAAGAAATTATCAATACCATCTCTAAGTTGCTGAACATAAGCATGCTGATCTGTAGATCCTTTATTACCAAAAACGGAAATACCTTGATTAACTACTTGACCATTCCTATTAAATTTCTTTCCTAATGATTCCATTACTAATTGCTGAAGATATTTACTAAAAACCTGTAACCTATCTCTATAAGGTAATACGACCATATCTCTCTTTCCAATACCATCACCAGTTAAATACCATGCGGATGATAATAGTGCTGCTGGATTATTTTTAAAATCACTTATACGTGTGGCTTCATCCATTAATGATGCACCTCTGATAAATTCAGAGATATTTTCATTAATAAGAGCTAATGGAAGTAATCCCACAGAGCTTGTAATACTAGTTCTTCCACCAACCCAATCTTGCAAATTAAATATTTTTAACCAATTTTCAAAAGTAGCTTTTTTAAATAACTTACTACCTTTCATAGTTATAGCTATAGCATTAGAATTCCATTCAAGAGAATTGTTTTCGCAGTGACTTTTAATAATTTCCATAGCAATTCTAGGTTCAGGCGTACCACCTGATTTGCTTACTACTACAAATAATGTTGTTGATAATTTTTGAGATAACTCTTCTAACTTTTCGCTAATTAAAAAAGGATCAACATTATCGATATAAGAAAAATTTAAGCCTTTAGAACACTTCTGCAGTGACTCTGTAATAAGTAATGGTCCTAAACCACTTCCACCAATTCCTATCCATAGAACATCAGTATACAGCTGATTATTCTTATTCTTAATATCCCCATTTAAAATTTTTTTTCCAAATTCAGAGATTGAATTAATATCTGCTCTAATTTCTTCTCCTATTTTTGAAGAGGGTGAAATTGATGGATTTCTAAGCCAATAATGTCCAACTTGTCTATTTTCATCAATGTTTGAGATTGCACCATTTTCTAATTCTTTTATTGAGGAAAAAACATCTTTAAATTTATCTTCTAAATTTTTTATCTCTTTACTTGTGAAATTAATTTTACTTATGTCTAACCAAATATTTAATTTTTTATCAAACCAAAGATAATTACAAAATTTATCCCAAGAGTTTAAATCTCCATTCATTTTATATATTTGTTTCTTTTATTTATTATTCAATTATATCTAAACGAATAGTACATAGATTTGAATCATTTAAATTTGTTTAAATTATTATCTTCAAATAAATATGTTTTTGAATATAAACAATTAAACTTGAGGGTTTTTTTTATTTCATATGAATTTATCATTAGATAAAATAAAAAAATTTTGGATAGATCATTTAATTACATAATTTCGCCTGAGATATCTGAATTTAGAAGATTTTCCCCTAAATTAAAAATAGGTGTACTTGCTTCTGGGAAAGGAACAAACTTTCAGGAATTAATTAATCTCTCAGAAAAAGGAGAATTAGATATAGATATAAAAGTTCTAATTACTAACAATGAAGAAGCTGGTTGTATAAAAAGAGCTGAAAGTAAAAAAGTACCACACAAAATTATAAGAGGCAAAGACTTTCTGCAAAAAGAAGCTTTTGAATTAGAAATTGTAAATAATTTAATTCATTACGATGTTGAACTTGTGGTTATGGCAGGCTGGATGAAAATTGTTACTCCATTTTTTATTAATAAATTTAAGAATAAGATAATAAATATTCACCCTTCATTACTTCCAGCATATAAAGGCGGTTCTGCGATAAAGGACTCTATATTAAATGGTTCAAAAATAACTGGTTGTTCAGTACATTTTGTAGAAGAAGAGGTTGATAGTGGAGCATTGATAATGCAAGCTGCATTGTCAATAAGAGATGATGATGATATTGAATCACTTTCCAAAAGGATACAAATGCTTGAGCATAAAATTTTACCTCACTCAATTTCTCAAGCTGGGTTTTTGATAAGAAGTAATTTTATGGAAAATTATTAGTTAAATCAAGACCTTCATCCATTGAAAATCCACTCATAATATTTAAATTTTGAATTGCTTGCCCAGTCTGACCTTTTAATAAATTATCAATTGCAGATAAAATAATAATCCTTCCGTTTCGAATATCAACCTTGACAGAAAGAAAAATTTGGTTTGTATTTTTAACCCATTTTGTTGATGGGAATGTACCTACAGGTAAGACTTTAATATTTTTGAAATTTCTATAATAATTATCCAAAAGAATTCTGCAGTCATCAGAAGTTAATCCTGGATCTCTTAATCTTCCATATATTGTCGAATGCATTCCCCTTGAAATTGGAACCAAATGAGGTGTAAAAAGTAGTTCAATTTTATTTCCAGAAATTAAAGATGCCACTTGCTCGATCTCTGAGGTATGTCTATGGTTTATTAATCCATATGCTGATAGACCTTCTCCACATTCTGATAAGAGTAGCTTTTGGTTTGGTTCTCGACCACCTCCAGAGGTTCCGCTTTTAGAGTCAATAACTATACCTTCATTTTCAATAATTCCTTGAGAGAGATAAGGAGCTAATGGAATAAGAGCAGATGTTGGATAACATCCTGGACAGGCAATTAATCTTCCTTTTGAAATGGCTTCCTTATTTATTTCAGGAAGACCGTAAACTGCCTCTTTACATAAATCATCATCATTCCTTTTATAAATAGCAGCTTCTTTGGAATATACTTTTTTCCATTCATCTAAAGACTTGTATCTATAATCAGCAGATAAATCAATAACTTTAAGTCCTCTATCTAATAATTTCCTTGTCAATGTTGAAGATAAGCCATTTGGTAAACAAAGCAAAGCAACATCTGCATTTTTTGAAATATTATCTACGGATATTTCTTCTATATAAGGATCATTATCTAGACAAATAAAAGGGAAATTATCATTCCATTTAGATCCAGATGTTTTATTACCTCCTAAAAATGAAATTTTGTATTTTTTATTTTTCTTTAAAAGATTTACCGCTTGAATACCGCCGTAACCTGTAGCACCTACTATTGCAACATTCATTTCTTTGAATTGGCAGACTTTGAGATAGGATTATAAAGTGTTGAATTTAAGGTAACTAAAACACTATTTTTCTATATTGATAGGAATAATGAAAGAAACAAGTCCCAAATCAAATAATGGAACAATTTTGGATATAAATGAATCTTTTAAAATTGAATTTGATCCTATCAGCGATGCGTTGGCTGCTATAAGAAATGGTGAATGCATAATTGTTGTAGATGATGAAAGAAGAGAAAATGAAGGAGATTTAATATGTGCGGCTCAGTTTGCAACTCCACAGCAAATTAATTTTATGGCTACTGAGGGCCGTGGTCTTATATGCCTAGCGATGCAAGGTGAAAAACTTGATTCATTAGATTTACCATTAATGGTAGATAGAAATACTGATGAAAATCAAACAGCTTTTACAGTTTCAATTGATGCTGGACCTGAACATAATGTTACTACAGGAATTTCCGCTGAAGACAGGGCAAAGACAATACAAGTTGCTATAAATCCAAATACAAAACCTGATGATTTAAGGAGGCCAGGACATATATTTCCATTAAGAGCAAAAAAAGGTGGAGTATTAAAAAGGGCAGGTCATACCGAAGCGGCAGTAGATATTGCTGCAATGTCAGGTCTTTATCCCGCTGGAGTTATTTGTGAAATACAAAATCCTGACGGTTCTATGTCAAGACTCCCTCAACTAAAAGAGTATGCAAAACAGTGGGGAATGAAATTAATATCAATAGCTGATCTAATAAGTTATCGGTTTCAAACTGAGAGATTTGTATTTAGAAAATCTGATGCTGTTCTTCCAAGTATTTTTGGTAATTTCAAAGCTTATGGATATGTTAATGATCTAGATGGTTCAGAGCACGTTGCATTAGTTAAACAAAAATCTTCGAAATTAAGTGAACCTGTACTTGTAAGAATGCATTCAGAGTGCTTAACTGGCGATGCTTTTGGATCATTGCGTTGTGATTGCAGACCCCAGTTAGAGGCGGCTTTATCAAGGATAGAAAAGGAGGAAGAGGGGGTTGTTGTTTACTTGAGACAAGAAGGTAGAGGTATTGGTCTAATAAATAAATTAAAAGCATATAGTTTACAAGATGGTGGATTAGACACTGTTGAAGCTAATGAAAAATTAGGTTTTCCAGCTGATCTTAGAAATTATGGAGTTGGAGCACAGATATTAACCGACCTAGGGATAAAAAAATTAAAATTACTTACAAACAATCCTAGAAAGATTGCTGGATTAGGTGGTTATGGAATAGAGGTTATTGAGAGAGTTCCATTAGTAATTTGTCCAAACGATAATAATGCAGAATATTTAAGTGTAAAAAAAACGAAATTAGGCCACATGATTGATGAAGATAATCCAAATTCCAGTAATATTGATCCATTTATTTCAATTTTTCTTGACGGAGAATATAAATCTATTGATCTAGTTCCAATAAAAAATAATGTTATTAAATTCTGTAATGAAAATAACATCAATATTAAACTAGAGAGTACACCAAGATTATTGGCTTTTTGGAATCGACCAAAATTAGTATGGCGAATTTTGCATGATCAGAATAGAATCAATTCCAACATTACTGATGAAGAAATAAAAAATATAGAATTATTTATTCAGTTTTTATCCAATTATCAAAATAGTACAAAGATTGGAATTATTGTTTCTAGAAATATTGAACAGGCATTACACCCAAAAAATAACATAAAATTAATCCATACTAAATTTACTATTAATAATGAATTATTATATTCATCTACAAGAAAATTTAATCTGGATAAAGAGACATTTAGTGTTGTTTTTGAAGGCTAAAATTCTATTTTAAAGTTGCTTTTAGAATTTTTGACCCATTAGTGAGTTTTAGCACTACATCCATATCATCTGTCTTACCAAAAACAGTATGAACTCCATCAAGATGAGGCTGTGGTTCATAAACTATAAAAAACTGACTACCTCCTGTATCTTTTCCTGCATGAGCCATTGAAAGTGAACCTTTTAGATGTTTATTGGAATTGATTTCACATTTAATATTATATCCAGGTCCTCCAGTTCCTGGCATACCAGATGCTCCATCACGAGTATTTGGACATCCACCCTGAGCCATAAATCCAGGAATAACCCTGTGAAATGCTAAACCATCATAAAAACCATCACTAATCAACTTCGTGAAGTTTTTAACTGTATTTGGTGCGTCGTCAGGGAAAAATTCAACATTAATGCTTCCAACTTCTGTCTCAAATAATGCAGTTGTCATATTTATTTGTTTAATAATTCAATGATATTTTAATAGCTAAAGCAACTTTTCAAGGTTTTCCTTAATGGTATTTATATCAATATTATCATTTTTGCTATTTTTGTCTTCCTCCCAATTTTCAATTTCTAGGTTTTTCTGGGGTGGTGAAATTAATAACCTATCTTCTGGTGTTTTAGGTACAAAATTCTTTTGTACTAATTTGTATTCATAATCTAATTTAATACAAAAATCTTTAATTTCCTCTATGTTGATCATTTCAACTGTTGGCAAAGGAAAATCTTGAGCTTCTAGTAGACCACAATATCTTGTTGCATCATCCTGTTCTTCAAACATGAGAACAATTGTCCTTCCCTTTAGTTCGATTGAATGAATTCCTTCCTTGCCTGTTCCTGAATTATATAAAAGAACAAATATGTCCATAAGTATCTATTTTTCTAATTTTATAATATTTGATTAAGAATCAGAAAGTGATAATTCTTGTAATCTTGTATATAAAGCAATTTCTTCATCATTAATGTCAGCAGGTATCACTACCATGATTTCAACATATTGATCACCTACATTATCTTCAAAAGTTAAACCTCTCCCTTTCAAACGTAACATTCTGCCCGTAGATGATTTTGGTGGGACTTGAAGTGTGACATTTCCATCAAGGGTAGGAACCTGTACTGCACAACCAAGAAGAGCATCATGAGGAAATAACTCTAATTTATAAAGAACTCTTAAACCGTCAATTCTTAGACCACTTTCCGTTTGAACTTTTAACTGTAGATAATGATCCTTACCTCCTCTTGCAATATTTTCAAGTCTTAATCTCCATCCATCTCCAGCAAAAGGTGGTGTATCAACTTCTACTACAGTTTCATCTTCAAGCTCAATTAAAATTGAAGCTCCAATTAAGGCCTCATCAGGAGTTAGTTCAATAACTGTTTCAATATCTTGGTGGAGTTTTACTGGAGGCGGCTCTTCTGGAGAAGTTGTTGGGTATTGAAAATTGTTAAATTCATCATTATCTGTATTTCTGAATTCATCCTCAAATCGTTCATCATCATATTCCTCATAGTTCTTTGGAGAGTATTCATATCCAAATAATGAATCAAGATAATCTTGAAAATCAGGAAAACCTGTCTTGAAATTATTTTCGTAATCATCCTTGATATTTTTTTCATCCGAACTATTTTTTCTTATATTCGGATCACGAAGATATTCGTATGCTTGGTTAATTAATTTAAATCTTTCTTCTGCATTAAGATCATTTTTATTTAAATCGGGATGCCATTTTCTTGCTTCTCTTCTAAAAGCCTTTTTAAGTTCTTTATCATCAAAATCAGGGGATAAACCCAAAATCGACAAATAGTCTTTTTTAGAGGAAGTAGTCATTGTCCCATGGATCATCGTCCCTAGAATTACCATACCTCGAATTTCTATAATTTCTATTCATTTGATTATCCCAAGGATCATCATCCCAATAATCATCTGAAAAAAGTTCATCCTTTAATGATCCAAATGTATTTTTAATGCTCTGTAGAGGATTATTATCAGATTTCTTTTCAGCAGCAAATTTTCTGTTTAAACCGAATAATGCTTCTTGTAGGGCACTTACTGAAAGTTCTAATTCTTGAGGATCATCGTCATCAATATACTCTTCAACATCTTGAATGGCTAATTCAACAGCTCGTTGCTGCCTTTCTGCACCATAAGGACCAAATTCTAATGAAGCATCCCTAAGTCTTCTCTCTGCTTGCGCAATAAGAGTTAAAGCACTATTTCTTCTATCAATTACAGTTCTTATCTTCCTATCTTCATTAGCTTTTATTTTGGCTTCTTCAATTATCGAATTTATTTCTTGTTCATTTAAATTAGAGCCTCCAGAGATTGTAACTGTTTGCTTTCTTCCTGTTGTTCTATCAGTTGCACTTACCTCTAAAAGACCATTAGCATCAATATCAAAAGCTACCTGGACTTGCGGTATTCCTCTTGGAGCTGGAGGTATTCCTGATAGTCTAAATTTTCCAAGTGATTTATTTTCAGAGGCTAAAGGCCTTTCTCCCTGCCGTACTTGAACAACAACTGATGATTGATTAGCTTCGGAAGTACTAAAAACATCAGATTGTCTAACTGGTATTGGCGTATTACGAGGAATGAGTACCTTCATAAGACCACCAATAGTTTCTAAACCTAAAGATAAGGGAGTAACGTCATTTAATAGTAAATCTTGTAAATCACCACTAATAATTCCAGATTGTATCGCAGCTCCAACTGCTACGACTTCATCAGGATTAACAGATTGACAAGGATCATTTGGAACAAGAGTCTTTACTAATTGTTGAACCATTGGGATTCTTGTGCTGCCACCTACAAGAACTACCTCATCAATATCTTCTGCATTCCATCCAGAATCATCTAAAGCTATTTGCACAGGCTCCAGTAATCTATCAAGTAAATCTTGTGATAAAGATTCAAATATTTTTCTATCTAAGGTTTCTTCAATATGTAACGGTCCCTCTTTACTTGTTGTGATAAATGGTAAAGATATTTTTGTTTTTTGTAATCCTGACAATTCACATTTAGCTTTTTCAGCAGCCTCAGTTAATCTCTGTAAAGCTTGTCTATCCCTTCTTAGATCAATTTCATGTTTAACTAGAAATTTTTCTGCAAGCCAATCAACTATTTTTGAATCAAAATTGTTTCCTCCTAGCTGGGTATCACCACAAGTGGCTTTAACATCAAATACACCATTTGAAATTTTCAATAATGAAACATCAAATGTTCCTCCTCCTAAATCAAAAACCAAAACATTATTAGAAGAACTTTTTTCAAAGCCATAAGCTAGAGCAGCAGCAGTAGGTTCATTTAAAATTCTATCTACTTTAATACCAGCCAATATTGCAGAATCCTTTGTAGCTTGCCTTTGAGATTCATTAAAATAAGCAGGGACAGTAATAACTGCAGAATCAACAGTATCTCCAAGATAAGTTTCAGCATCATTAATTAATTTTCTAATCAATGAGCTCACTAATTCTTCCGGTGCATACTCTCTTTCTGTATTTGGACTAAGAACCCTAACGCTTCCATTGGTATTTGCCTTAACGTTATAAGGAACAGAAATACTATTCTCATCTAATTCATCCCAGTCACTACCAATAAATCGTTTAAGGTTATAAAAGGTATTCTTAGGATTTAGAACAAGTTGTCTCCTCGCTTGGTCTCCTATTACGATTTCCTTGTCTTTTGTAAATCCAACTATTGAAGGTGTAGTTCTAGAACCCTCAGAATTTGCAATAACAATTGGACGTCCAGCATCTATCACTCCTACAACAGAGTTAGTAGTACCTAAATCAATTCCAACTATTTGCCCCATGATTTTAGATTGCTAAATTAAAGCAAAATTTAATAATAATTTAAGTAAATTTTTATCTTGGATATTTACATATAATAATAAAAATTAAATATTTTCAACTTAATTTAAATAAATAAGATTATTTATAACTTGCTAATAAGATTCCTATTTATTTTAGAAGATATTTTAAAGACAAAGGTGTTGATGTATTTAACCAAAATAAACTAATATAAAACGGAGAGAGAGGGATTCGAACCCTCGATAAAGTTGCCCCTATACAGCATTTCCAGTGCTGCGCCTTCAACCACTCGGCCACCTCTCCCAAGATAACTATTTTAACCCTTGATCATCCCATTCTAGAGGAAAGTTAATTGAAAAAGACTTTCACAGTCACGATTAAAAATAAAGAAACCGGAAAGGTCTATCAAGAGCAGGTTAATAGTGACCACTACATACTTAAGGAATTTGAAAAGAAAGGTTTCAAACTTGCATTTTCATGTAGAAATGGTTGCTGTACAAGTTGTGCAGTTAAAATTAAATCTGGTACTTTGCATCAACCTGAAGCCATGGGTGTATCTCAGGCATTAAAAGACAATGGTTATGCACTTCTTTGTGTAGCTAAAGCAACTTCAGATCTTGAGGTAGAAACTACATATGAAGATGAAGTTTACGATTTACAATTTGGACAATATTTTGGCAGGGGAAATACAAGAGTTGCGCCACCTTGGGAATTTGAGGAAGATTAACTAGCATGTTTGAATTAAGTGAAATAGAGGAACTTGCAAATCAAGTAAACTTATCCATTTTGTATGAAATAGCCAAGAATTCCGCTCAAATTGGTAATGAAATTTTAAAAGTTAATTACAATAAAATTCAGAAAATATCATCAAAGGGTAGAAAAGGTGATCTAGTTACCAATGTAGATTTGGAAGTTGAAAATAAAATAAAAGAATATTTATTAGAAAAGACACCAAACATATCTATAAATGCAGAGGAATCGGGTAAATTAACCAAATCTTCGGATTTAACGTGGTGTATAGACCCATTAGACGGTACAACAAATTATTCCCATGGATATCCTTTTTTTGGGACTTCTATTGGTCTTGTGTATAAAAATAAGCCAATAATAGGCGCTATATCAGTACCTTATTTAAATGAACTATATTCAGCGTGTATAGGTTTAGGCTCATTCTGCAATGATAGTGAACTTAAAGTATCGAATCCTTCTAATCTTTCTGATAGTCTACTTGTAACTGGTTTTTCTTATGACAGATTTGAGACAGAGGATAATAATTATGCTGAATTTTGTTATTTAACACATAAAACTAGAGGCGTTAGAAGAGGAGGTGCAGCAGCAGTTGATCTAGCATTTGTTGCGGCAGGTAAGGTAGATGGATATTGGGAAAGAGGATTGGAGGCATGGGACCTAGCGGCCGGTGCTATTATTGTTAAAGAGGCTGGTGGTATTATTTCTGATTATCCATCAGGCGAATTTAATTTAAGTTCAGGAAGAATTTTAGCTTGTTCTCCCAGCCTTGAGAATGAAATAAAAAATGAACTAGATAAAGTTTCTCCATTTAAAAAAAATCTCTATACCTAAAATTAGTTAACTATTAAAATGTCAGATATAAAGGAAATTAAATTAGTCGATGTAAAAAATAATTCAAATATTATTAATAATTTAAATAGTATTTATAAACTTTGGGGATATGAAGAGGTTTCACCCTCATTTATAAATACTTTACAAACCATAAAAGGCCGTGGCGTTATTGATGAAAATCAGGTTGTAGGAATAGTAAGTAATAATTCATTATGTCTTAGGCCAGAAATGACAACATCTATTGTTAAATTGTCATCTACTAGATTAATAAATAAGAAAAGACCTATAAGATTATTCACCAATGGAATGGTTTTTGATAAAAAACAAAATAATAAAAATTCATTTAAGTTACAAGAAAAATTGCAGAGTGGAATTGAATTAATTGGATATGATACAAAATACCCAGAGATTGAAGTTATTAATATTTTGTTTGATTCAATCGATAATATTAATTTGAAGGATGGTTGTAATTTATTTCTACTAGTAAGCACCACAAAAATAATGGACTTGATACTGAACAAATATAAGAATAATAATTTTGAAGAAATTAAGAAAAGTCTGGTTAATTTTGATCAAGATAATTTATCTAAATTAGGAATAGATGAAGATGATAAATATATTCTTAAAGATCTTTTATTCACACGAGGAGAGCCAATTGCAATATTAAAAAAATTAAAAACTATATATGGTACTAGTAAAACATTAGATGACTTAAATTTTTTATTTGAAACATTATCAAAAATATCAAATAAATATGGTGTTAAATTACAACTTGATCCCACTTTTCAACCTCACTTGAATTTATATGAAGGAATAGTTTTTCAACTAATAGGGGATAATGGTAAAAATAAAAGCGTCATCGCAAAAGGTGGAAGATATGATGAATTAGTAAGATCATTTAGTCCTAATGAGAAAATATTTAATGGGATTGGATTTACAATTTCAGTAGACATTTTAAGAAATTTAATTAAGGAAGAAAAGACAGATAAAAAAAAGATTTTATTGATGTTTAAAGATTCTTATTTGTTAGAAAAAGGTATGAATGAACAAAAAGAACAACAAAAAAAAGGAAACATTGCCGTCTTACATTTAAATCCATGTGATGACTTGGCTAAAGCCAATCAAATTATGAAAGAAAACAATTGTAGTGAGATTTTGTGGGTTAAATAAAACCTTTTAAAAGTTTATTTAGTTTTAAAATTCAAATATTGTTCGGACAATACTCCTAATTAAACTTGATTAACAAGTTTTTAAGAAATAGTATTTAATATGTTTGATATTTTTTAAATGGAAAAAGGCGAAATTCGTATTAATACCGAAAATATTTTCCCAATTATCAAGAAGGCAGTATATTCTGACCATGAAATCTTTTTAAGAGAACTTGTTAGTAATGGTGTTGACGCAATTAGTAAAAGAAGAATGGCCTCTATGGCAGGTGATTGCGAGAATACTGAGGAGGCTCAAGTAAAAATAACAATTAACCGTGAGAAAAATACATTAACAATTTCCGATAATGGAATTGGAATGAATGATGAAGAAATTAAGAAGTACATAAATCAAGTTGCATTTTCTAGTGCTGAAGAATTCCTAACAAAATACAAAAAAGATAATGATGAATTTATAGGTCATTTTGGACTAGGTTTTTATTCAAGTTTCATGGTGGCAGATAGAGTTGATATATTAACTAAGTCGGCAATTGGGGAATCAAAAGCTTTCAAATGGTCTTGTGATGGTTCACCAAATTTCACGTTAGAAGAATCTGAAAGAGAAACAATTGGTACAGATGTTATTCTTCACCTACTTGAAGAAGAAAAAGAGTTTATCGAGCCTGAAAGGATTAAATCACTAATAAAAAAATATTGTGATTTTATGCCAATAGATGTCTTATTAGAAGGAGAGACACTCAATAAGAAAAATCCTCCTTGGAGAAAACAACCTAGTGAATTAAAAGATGAAGATTATATTGAGTTATATAAATACCTTTATCCTTTCCAGGGAGATCCACTCTTATGGATTCATCTAAATACAGATTACCCATATGACATACAAGGAATTTTGTATTTTCCAAAGTTGTCAGGTAGAGCTGATTGGGAAAAGGGAGAAATAAAACTATTTTGCAATCAAGTATTCGTAAGCGATTCAATTAAAGAGATAGTTCCAAAATACCTTTTACCTCTAAGAGGAGTTATTGACTCTACAGATATACCTCTAAATGTTAGTAGAAGTGCATTACAAACAGATAGAAAAGTAAGGTCTATATCATCATTTATCTCAAAAAAAATTGCTAATAAACTGAAGGATTTGATAAAAAATTCTCCAGAATTTTATGCTGAAATTTGGGATTCAATCTCTGCTTTTATTAAAATTGGTGCTATCGAAGATGAAAAATTTGCTGATTTAGTTAATAACAGTATAATTTTCGAAACAATTTTAAATTCAGAGAAAGACGTAACTAAAGATATTGAAAATAAATCCCTCATCAAGTCCAATGATAAATATTTCACAACTCTCGCAAATTACAAAGAGCGGAATAAATTAACTGATTCTAAAAAAATAATTTATTGTTCAGATTTGATTGCACAATCTAGTGCATTAAATATCTGTTTATCTGATAACAAAGAAGTTATTAAATCTGATCCCTTAATTGACTCACAAATTCTTCCATGGCTGGAAAGTAAAAAAGAAGATTATCAATTCCAAAGAGTAGATTCAGAAATAAATGAACTAGAAGAAAAAGAATCTAAAGAAATTGTAGATAAGGATGGCAAATCAAATTCAGATAATCTTAGAGATACGATAGTTAAGGCCCTTAACAATGAGAAAGTAACAGTTAAAGTGCAGTCACTTTCAAGTAAAGATGCTCCACCAGCGATGATCTTGCTTCCAGAACAAATGAGAAGAATTAATGATATGGGTGCTTACATGGAACAAAAGATGCCTGGCTTACCTGAATATCATGTGCTCTTAATTAACAAAGAACATCCACTTATTGTTGGTCTTAATAAAATCACAGGCAACAAAATAATTATTGATGAAAAAGATCCTATTGAGAATCCATTAGCTTCTAAAATTGCTAATCATGTCTACGATATGGCTAAGCTTTCCGTTGGTGGATTAGATCAAGAACAGATAATTAATTTACAAAATAATAATGCCGAATTAATTTCAGAATTACTTAATTCAACAAATTGAGTCATGTGTTAGAATTTTTAAAGATATAACTCAATAAATATGTCAAGAGTTTGCGAACTGACAGGTGCAAAAGCTAATAACGGGATGGCAGTGAGTCACTCACATATTCGTACAAAAAAATTGCAACAAGTTAATCTCCAAAAAAGGAGACTTTGGTGGGAAGAAGGCAAAAAATGGGTGAATATTAAAATTAGCACCAAATCACTTAAGTCTATACAAAAAGTAGGTTTAGATAAATTTGCCAAATCAAATGGGGTTGATTTAAAAAAATTCTAAATTTGATGAGAAATTTAGTTGTAAGTATATTTATATCTTTTATTTTTTTATTTAATAGTAATTCAGCAATCGCTTTTGACTTTGCTCCTGAAGTTGGAGATATTGCTCCAAACTTTCAATTAGAAGGTTTTAATAAAAATATAAAATCAAAAAATATTTGGGAATTAAATGATTATCAAGGTAAGTGGCTTGTTATGTATTTTTATCCAAAGGACTTTACAGCAGGTTGCACTCTTGAAGCTAAAGGTTTTTCAGAATTAAAAAAAGATTTTTCAAAATATAATGCCGAAATTGTTGGTATTAGTGCTGATAATCAAGATTCTCATGAAAGTTTCTGCAGCGAAAAATCTATAAACTACACTTTATTATCCGATCCTGAAGGAATTATTAGCGAAAAATACGGTTCTTGGATTCCTCCATTTTCTGATAGAAATACTTTTTTGATTTCTCCAAAAGGTGAAATTTCTTATAGATGGATAAGTGTTTTACCTATAAATCATGCCAAAGAAGTACTTAATGTACTAAAGAAAAAAATATAAATTTTGCACGAACTTTCATTTGGAACTTGGTTTATACATATCTCATCAGTAATAGAATGGATTGTTGCCATTTTTGTCATAAAAAAAATTTCTAAATATAAAAAATATAATTTATTTTTTTGGTTAAGCCTCGCTATGGTCCCAAACTTAATAGGTGCTATGTGTGCGATCACTTGGCATATCTATGATAATCAAGATGTATTGTATGGATTAGTAACGCTTCAAGGGATATTTACATTCATTGGTAATTCAACATTAGCTCTCGCATCATTCACTATTTTTAAAAAGGAAGAGACTTATGAATGATTTATTTTTTAAATTTATAGAAAAATTAGCCTCAATTGACAATACAGCTTTGTTCGCATCATCTATATTTCCATATGCAATTTTTTTGTTTTACTTATATAAAATCAAATCCGTTAATATTTTTGTAAAAACAGGATTTTCCTTAACTGTTTTATTCGTATTCATAACTATATTGGTATCTATCTTCACACTAAATTACTATGATAAAACCCTTGTTGAGGTGGACTTTCTACATGGATTTGCAGAATCCTTCTTAACTCTAAGTGATTTTGTTATTTTGTTCGGTTTTATAAAGTTGTTAAATAACTTAGAAGTAAAAAACTCTTAAGACCTTTTACAATTTTGTGTTTTTTAGGTAAAAGTATTAGAGAATATATAAAAATAACGATCTTTTATGTTTACTACATTATTTGCAGCTGCAGATCCAGCAACTTTTTCTTGGTCTCCAAAGTGTGCCGTCGTAATGATTGCATGTAATGTTTTAGCTTATGCAATTGCTAGAGCAACAATAAGAAAACCTAACGAAGGTTTTGAAATACCTAATTCAAAATTCTATGGTGGTTTAAGTCACGCATCAGTTGTAGGTGCTAATTGCCTAGGTCATATTTTCGGAATTGGAGCAATCTTAGGATTAGCCTCACGTGGTGTTTTATAAAAATTTATTTATTAAATTTTTAATTAACTAACTTAAATTTCTTAACAATTTTATCTGCCATCTGATCAGGCATAAGTCCTAGTTTTTCTTTACTCTGATCAGGTGAAGCATGATCAACTAAAACATCTGGTATACCTATTCTGTATACAGGAATGTTTATTTCATTATCGTTAAATAATTCAACTATTGCAGAACCAAATCCACCTATTAAGGTTCCTTCTTCCATGGTTACAACTTTTTGAATCCTAATTGCTAAAGGCATAATAAGATTTTTATCGAGAGGTTTAACAAATCTTGCATTAACAATGCATGCATTAATGTTTATATTTTTTAAGATCTTTGCTGTTTCGATTGCTGATGCGACCATTGAACCATAAGCAATAATTAAAATATCCTCTCCTTCTTCAAGAATTTCAGCTTCGCCTATATTCAAAGGTTCCCAACCCTCATCCATTACAGCCACTCCTAATCCAGAGCCTCTGGGTATTCTTAGAGCTGTAGGACCATTATGGTTTATTGAAGTTATTAACATTCTCTGTAATTCAGACTCATCCTTTGGAGCCATCAATACAAAATTAGGTATAGATCTCATGTAACTAATATCGTACTGACCTTGGTGAGTAGGACCGTCAGCTCCAACTATACCAGCTCTATCAAGTACAAATGATACAGGTAAATTTTGTATCCCTACATCATGAATTAATTGGTCGAAAGCACGTTGTAGAAAAGTACTATAAATAGCCACAACAGGTTTAAGACCATCGCAAGACATTCCTGCCGCAAGAGTAACTGCATGTTGTTCAGCTATTCCTACATCGATGTATTGAGCAGGGATATTTTTTTGCAATATATCTAAACCGGTACCTGTAGCCATTGCAGCTGTAATACCAACGACTTTGCTATCTTGCTCACATATTTTTAATAAAGTTTGACCAAATATTTTGCTATAACTAACAGGTTTAGGTCTCTTTGATGGAATAGATTTCCCAGTTGTAAGATCAAATGCAGACTGTGCATGATATCCAACCTGATCGGCTTCAGCATATGGGTAACCCTTCCCTTTTGTTGTGACAACATGAACAAGTACAGGTCTTTTAAGTTTATGGGCAGCGTTAAAGGTCTTAACTAAGTTACCAATATCATGACCATCAATTGGACCCATATATGTAAATCCAAGTTCTTCAAAAACAGCTCCAACTTTAGGCACGGATAGTCTTCTAACGCTACCTTTAATATTTTTGAGTTCTTCTGGGATATCCTTACCAATTAAGGGAATATTTTTTACACTTTCTTGGACACTATCAGACAAAAATTGCAATGGTGGACTTACTCTCACTTTATTTAAGTAAGATGAAAGGGCTCCAACGGGAGGTGAGATAGACATGTCATTATCGTTCAATACTACAACTAAAGGGGTATTTGGTAAGTGACCTGCATGATTTATAGCTTCTAATGCCATTCCTCCAGTTAGTGCTCCATCTCCAATAACAGCGACACATTTATAATTTTCACCTTTTCTATCTCTTGCTATTGCCATTCCCAAAGCAGCGGAGATAGAAGTGCTTGCATGTCCAGCACCAAAATGATCAAATTTACTTTCACTTCTTTTTAGATATCCCGCGACTCCATTTTGTTGCCTTAGAGAATCAAATTGACTAAAACGTCCTGTAATTAATTTATGAGGGTAACCTTGATGCCCTACATCCCAAACAACTTTGTCAAAATCAAGATCAAGAGTTTGATATAAAGCCAATGTCAACTCAACTACACCCAATCCAGGGCCAAGATGTCCTCCACTAGTAGATACTACCTGAAGATGTCTTTCTCTAATTTGACAAGCAATTTCCTCTAATTGTGAAACTGTTAAGCCATGAAGTTGATTTGGATGACTTAACTCACTTAAAAGCATTTAACAAAAATTGGTATCTGTATAATCTAAAACGCCGAGGTGCAAAATGAGTATTTTTTTTGAAATAGATCATGTAATGTTTTATTAGATTAATAATTAATGCTAAAAATATATATATGAATGATTATTTTGAAAAAATACTTCAAGCTGAGGTCTATGAAGTTGCAAAAAAAACACCACTAGAGAAAGCTCATAATTTAAGTAATACACTTAATAATGATGTTTTTCTAAAAAGAGAAGATCTTCAGGATGTATTTTCATTCAAAATAAGAGGTGCATATAACAAAATGAGTAAGCTTACAAATTCTCAGCTTGCTCGGGGAGTAATTACTTCTAGTGCTGGTAATCATGCTCAAGGGGTTGCACTTAGTGCCCTTAAGTTAAATTGCCAAGCAACCATATTAATGCCCATTACCACACCTCTAGTAAAAGTTAATGCAGTAAAAAATTTAAAAGCAAAAGTTATATTATTTGGTGATAATTATGATGAAACATACAAAGAGGCAATAAGAATTAGCCAAGAAAGAAATTTATGTTTTATTCATCCTTTTGACGATCCAGAAGTAATAGCAGGTCAAGGAACTATAGCTATAGAACTTGAAGAGCAGCTTAAGGAACAACCTTATGCAATTTATATTGCTGTTGGTGGTGGTGGGTTAATATCAGGAATTTCTTTATATATAAAAAAAATATGGCCTGAAGTAAAAATAATAGGTGTAGAGCCTGAAGATGCAGACGCCATGACAAAATCATTGGAAGAATCAAAAATTGTGGAATTATCTTCTGTTGGTCAATTTGCAGATGGAGTAGCGGTTAAAAAAATTGGTAATAATACTTTTGATATTGGAAGAAAATATATAGATAAGATGATTACCGTTAATACTGATGAAATATGTGCGGCTATAAAAGATGTTTTTGAGGATACTAGATCAATACTAGAGCCCGCAGGAGCATTATCAATTGCAGGTATGAAAAAAGATATTTTAAATTCGAATCATTCAAATAGAAAAATGGTTGCGATTGCATGTGGTGCAAATATGAATTTTGAGCGGCTTAGATTTGTCGCAGAAAGAGCAGAACTTGGAGAGTGTAAAGAAGTAATGATGGCTGTTGAAATTCCTGAACGTCCTGGAAGTTTAATTGATTTTTGTAAGTTACTTGATAATAGAAATTTAACTGAATTTAGCTACAGGATGTCAAATTCTATTAATGCCCAGATCTTTGTAGGAGTTCAAGTTTATGGATTAAATGATAAAAAAAATCTTTTAAATTTATTTAGAAATTCGGAGTACTCCTTTATTGACATAAGTGATGATGAATTATCTAAAAATCATCTGAGACATATGGTAGGTGGAAGATTACCAAAGAATTTTAAAGAAATGGATAATAGAAATTTTATTGAGCTTTTATACAGATTTGAGTTTCCTGAAAGACCTGGCGCATTAATAAACTTCTTAAATAATATGAAATCTAATTGGTCTATAAGTGTGTTTCACTATAGGAATTATGGAGCTGATGTTGGGAAAATTGTTATTGGAGTTTTAATCGATAAAAAAGAGATTTTAGAGTGGAATAAATTTGTAAGAATCCTAGGCTATAAATATTGGGATGAAACTCAAAACGATACATATAAATTATTCCTTGGTGCATCAGATTAAATTTAAGGTAAATTAGGAAAGATTTCGGTAATTAAAATCAATCAATCTGATCTAAATACCACACCAATATCTGATATAGATCTAGTTACTAAAGTTGAAGCTGTTCTATATTTGAAAGGCAGACCAATAACAAAAAAGGATCTTTCAGAAATTACTAATTCTGATATAAACTCAATAAATGATGCAATTAAAGATCTAAAAAATAAATACTCTGACCCCAACTCAGCTATTGAATTAAATGCAGTTAATAACAGTTTTTCTCTTGAACTAAAATCTAGTCTTAATAATTTCGTCGATGATTTACTTCCTTCTGATTTGAAAACATCAGAATTAAGGACATTGGCTACTATTGCGATCAAAAAAAAGATCCTTCAATCGGATCTTATACTTCTAAGAGGTTCGGGTGCTTACGATCATATTAAACAATTATTAGAAAAGAAATTTATCGTCAAACGAAAGCAAAAAGATGGTAGATCATATTGGTTATCATTATCAGAAAAGTTTTTTCAAACTTTTGCTGTAAGTAATGAATATCTCTCAAAAATAGGAAGCAGTAATAATAAGCAGCAATAATAAGTAAATGTTAGGATATATTAAATTACGAAAAGATAATGTTATCTGAGATTTTTGCAGTTCTGGGCCAAACTTTATCAATTTATTCTTTCATATTGATAATAAGAATTTTACTTACATGGTTTCCAGGTATTGATTGGAGTAACGGCGTTCTATCTGCATTAACTTCTATCACAGATCCTTATTTAAACATTTTTAGAGGTATTATCCCTCCAATAGGTGGATTTGATATTTCATCCTTATTAGCTTTTTTACTTTTAAATGTTATACAAAATTTAATTACAAATCTCCAGTATGCAAGCTTAGGTTATAGCTGAACTTATCTATCATCTCCAGAACCTCTTATCTTTCCATTAGCAGCTCTTAATTTTAATTTTTCAAGGTTTTGTAATGCAACATCCTCTAAATCGAAATTTAATTCTGTACAAAGATTTGATATGTACCACAAAACATCTCCTAACTCTTTTTTAATACCTAATTTTGATTCTTTGTCAAATATTCCATTTTTATCTCTTATAACCTTTTTCACTTTTTCAGCCACCTCACCAGCCTCTCCAACTAAACCAAGAGTTGGATAAATATTATTTGAGCCTAAGTCTGGATATTGTGCTGTTTCTCTAGCTTTTTTCTGATAAGTTTTAAAATCCATGACTTAAATAACTAACTTTGGGTATGGTAAATTTATTTATATCTAGCAATATTATCTATATATGTCGAATATTGATTTAAAAAGAAGAACAAAAATAGTAGCAACTATTGGCCCTGCAACTCAATCTGAAGAGATAATTACAGATTTAATTAAAGCCGGAGTAACAACATTCAGATTAAATTTCTCACATGGAGATCATAAAGATCATGCTGAGAGAATAAAAACCATAAGGGAAGTATCAAAAAAGTTAGATATAGATATTGGAATATTGCAAGATCTTCAAGGTCCTAAAATAAGATTAGGGCGCTTTAAAGATGGGCCAGTAAAAGTTAAAAAAGGTGATAAATTTACACTTACATCAAATGAAGTGGAATGTACAAATACTATTGCAAATGTGACCTACAACAAACTTTCTCAAGAAGTTAGCAAAGGGAAAAGAATACTTTTAGATGATGGAAAAATAGAAATGATTGTAGAAAAAGTTGATATAAAAGCTAATAATTTGGAGTGCATGGTTACTGTAGGAGGGGTTCTTTCAAACAATAAAGGTGTTAATTTCCCAGATGTTCAATTATCAGTAAAAGCATTAACAGAAAAAGATAAGGAGGATTTAAAATTCGGTTTATCTGAAGGAGTTGATTGGATAGCACTAAGTTTCGTAAGAAATCCATCCGATATTAATGAGATAAAAGATTTAATAAACAAACATGGGCATTCAACTCCTGTAGTCGCAAAAATTGAAAAATTTGAAGCAATTGATCAGATTGATACAGTATTACCCTTATGTGATGGGGTAATGGTTGCGAGAGGTGATTTGGGAGTGGAAATGCCTGCTGAAGAAGTTCCTCTTTTACAAAAAGAATTAATTAGAAAAGCCAATTCATTAGGTATCCCAATAATTACAGCGACTCAAATGCTTGATTCTATGGCCTCTAACCCAAGACCAACTAGAGCCGAAGTTAGTGATGTTGCAAATGCAATTCTGGATGGTACAGATGCTGTAATGCTTTCAAACGAAACTGCAGTTGGTGATTATCCTGTAGAGGCAGTTGAAACGATGGCAACCATAGCCAGAAGAATTGAAAGGGATTATCCACTTAAAGCTATTGAAAGCCACTTACCTAGTACAATTCCAAATGCTATTAGTGCAGCAGTAAGTAATATAGCTAGACAACTTGATGCAGGAGCTATAATTCCTTTAACAAAATCAGGTTCTACCGCTAGAAATGTAAGTAAGTTCAGACCACCAACTCCTATCTTGGCAACCACTACAGAGAGAAGTGTAGCGAGAAGATTGCAACTTGTTTGGGGAGTCACTCCGATAGTAGTTAAAAATGATGAAAGAACTGCTAAGACTTTTAGTTTAGCTATGCAAATTGCCCAGGAGATGGGGATCCTCAATCAAGGAGATTTGGTAATTCAAACAGCAGGTACATTAACTGGTATTAGCGGATCTACAGATTTAATAAAAGTGGGTTTAGTAAGAAAGATTGTATCAAGAGGAATATCAATAGGGGAAATCGGTGTTACAGGTAAAGCAAGAATAATAAAAAATAATCTTGATATTTCTTTAATTTGTCCAGGAGAAATATTATTTGTTCCCAAGGAATTAATGGATAATATTCCACTGAGTAAAAGTATTGCAGGTATTGTTACTAACCAAAAAGTAAATGATGTTTATACTTTGTTTAACAAAAATAATAAAAAGATTTCTTCCATTTGTAATTTAGAAAATATGGATAATCATCAAATTAATAATGGCGACCTTATCACACTGCAACTTAATGAAGGTGTTATTTATATGGGGCAAATTGAAGATGAAGATGCAATAGATAAATACAAATATGTCTAGGAATATCTCAATTAAGGAAGCCTTAGGTATGGCCACAAAAACATTGGTTTCGAACAAATTGAGAAGTTCGTTAACAATGTTGGGGATAATTATAGGAAATGCATCAGTTATTACACTAGTTGGGCTTGGAAGAGGTGCTCAAACATTAGCTAAAAACCAATTAAGTAATTTAGGTGCAAATGTTTTATTCATTGTTCCTGGAAATAATGACACCAGAAGAAGAGGTATTTCATTTCCTAAAAATCTTGTTTTAGAAGATGCACTTGCAATAAGTAATCAAGTACCAACAGTTAAAAAAGTTGCGCCTCAAATTTCTGCTAACGAAATAGTGCAGTCAAATTCTAAAAGTCTAAATATATCAATTGCAGGAGTTACTCCTGAATTTCTTGAAGTAAGAAGCTTTGAAGTTGATAAGGGAAGATTTATATCTAAGAGTGATATTAATAGTGCAAGAAGTTATGCAGTAATAGGTCCTGATCTTAAAGACGAATTTTTCAAAGATAATTCTTCATCACTTGGGGAAAAAATCAGAATTAAAGATCATACTTATGAAATTATTGGAATATTAAAACCAAAAGGTGCTGTATTTGGAAGTAATCAAGACAAAAATGCTTATATTCCATTAACCACCATGGTCAACAGGATTACAGGGAAGGACCCAACATATGGAGTAAGTTTAAGCTTTATTAGCGTTGAAGCTATAAATAAAAATTCAACTAGTGCCGCCAAATTTCAGATTACTAACTTATTAAGGCAAAGACATAAAATAATAAGAGATGATGACTTTGCGGTTAGATCACAAGAAGATGCATTGAATATAGTTACCAATATAACAAGTGGGCTAACTTTTTTATTGGCTGGTATTGGGGCAGTATCTTTGGTGGTTGGAGGCATAGGAATCATGAATATTATGCTTGTTTCTGTAAGTGAAAGGACTGAAGAAATTGGACTTAGAAAAGCAATAGGAGCTAAACAGTCAGATATATTAATTCAATTTTTGATTGAGGCATTGATTTTATCTACAATTGGAGGATTAATTGGAACAACAACAGGATTATCAGGTGTTTTTCTTTTATCCCTGATAACACCACTTCCCGCATCAGTAGGAATTACAACTACTTTCTCCACCATGATCATTTCAGGATCAATAGGTTTAATCTTTGGCGTTTTACCTGCAAAAAGAGCTTCTAAATTAGATCCAATTGTTGCATTGAGAAGTTTATAAATAGAATTTATAATAATGCTCAATTTTTATAAATTAATTGAGATACTAGTGAGTCTTCAATTACTAGTAATAACATCAATGTTACCTGTTTATATTCCACTAACTTTTATCAATAAATCTAGTAATAATTTTGAGTTACCTATCACATGGCAAATTCCGACCATAATTTTATTAACACTTATATTTCATAGAAAAGTTGTTTTCAGAGCATTTTCTATATATATAATTTTGGGGTTATTTATACTTCCTGTCTTTCATCAAGGAGGTTCATTAGGTTATTTGCTAACTCCAAATTTTGGTTATTTATTAGGTTTATATCCATTAATCAAAATAATTGATAACTTAAATAATAGAAATAATTTAAACGTTGGAAACTTTTTAAAAAACGGATTTATAGCAATTGGTGCTATGCATTTAACTGGAATATTTTACAACTTCATACAAGTTATATTCTACAGTCAATTTAATTTATTTTTATATAATTTAGGGAAATACTCATTAGGTAAGATTGGATATCATTTTTTAATGCTTTTTCCACTTTTATTACTTATTAAACCTATAGAACGTTTAAAACGTATCAAATAATGATTATTAATATAAAAACAAAATTATTTTTTGTATTTTTAAGTATTTTTATTGTTCTAATAGATCAATTTACGAAATATTTAATGTTTTATAATAAAAAATTATTTATTAATAAAGATTTTCTTTTATTCAAATTAGACTTTGTAAAAAATTACGGAGCAGCATTTAACATATTTACTGGGAGTAGATTATTTTTATCTTTAGTAAGTATTATTTTTTCTATATTACTTATTTATTTGATATTTAGGAAGAATACTTTAAACTCATTTGATCTTTATTCTTATAGCTTTATTCTTGGCGGAACTATTGGTAATGGCATAGATAGGATATATAAGGGTTTTGTAGTTGATTTTATAAATTTAAATATTATAAATTTTCCAGTATTTAATATTGCTGATATATCTATAAATATTGGTTTCATTATTTTACTGTATAACATTTTTAAAAATAATCGATAAAATGAATCACTTGGAATTAAAGTATATAAAGTATGTATTATTGATATTATTTCTTTATATTTTATTTTCCATATTTGTAAGAATAGTAAATATTTATACTCTTTTATTTTTAATTATAATTATTTATACTTTTTATAATATTGATAAAAAATTATTTAAAAAAATAGTTTATAAAGTTATATATAAAAATAAAAAAAATACACTTTCGTTCAAGAATACATATGGTGCTGCAAAGATAAGTTTGGAAGGAGTCGAGAAAATTAATAAAAAAATTAACGACAAAGTAAAAGCTGAATTGATAAATTACCAAAAAAATAAACTAGAGTCCCAATTAAAAACAGGAGATTATAAAGTTACTCTTTTTGGAGCAGGATCCTCAGGAAAAACATCTATAGCAAGATCATTATTGAAAAATATTGTGGGACAAACATCACCAAAAATAGGTACCACAAAGCAAATTAATAGCTACAAAATTCGTATACCAATTTTAAAAAGAAACATTAATATAGTTGATACTCCGGGTTTATTCGAACCATCTAAATTAGGAGAAGAAAGAGAAAAAGCAACAATTATACAAGCATCATATTCTGACCTAGTACTTTTTGTGTTAGATCAGGATATTAATAAATACGAAAACTATTTAATTAAAGAATTAATAAAATTAAGGAAAAAAATAATAATAGTTCTAAATAAATGTGATTTGAGGTCTAGAGATGAAAATAACCTTATCAAAGAAAATATAATTTCAATAACTTCCGCTAGAAAAAATAAAATTTCAGTTATCCAAACAATTGCAGTCCCTCAAAAATCTCCCTATGTAAAATCAGACGCTTTAAATTTAGTTCCAGAGGTAGGAAGTTTATTTAGAGAAATAATTGAAACCCTAGATAATAATGGTGAAGAGTTATTGGCGGATAATATTCTTTTTCGCTCAAATAAGTTAGGTATTAAAAGTAAAAATTTCGTGGAAGAACAAAGATATTTAATGTCAAATAAAGTTATTAATAAATATATGTGGATAACAGGAGGAGTAATACTAGTTAATCCACTACCAGCAATTGATTTTCTTACTACTACCTCCGTAAATCTTCAAATGATAATGGAGTTATCAAAAATATATGAAATAAAGCTTACAAAAAAAGATGCAAAAGATTTGGCGACTTCATTGTTAAGCGCATTGGCAAAACAAGGCATACTAAAAGGGGGTCTCGCCATTCTTTCTCCTGCTTTAGCTACAAGCTTGACTAAAATAATATTATCTAAATCTATACAATCAGTTACAGCAGGCTGGTTAATAAGAATAGTAGGACTAAGTTTGATTGAATATTTTAAAAATGGTCAAGATTGGGGAGATGGAGGAATTCAAGAAGTAGTAGATAAGATCTATAGAATAAGTAAAAGAGAGGATATTTTAAATAATTTTGTAAAAGAAGCTATTTCAAAAATTGAAATTAAAAAATATTTTAAATCAAATAAAAGTTTGCCTCCATTTACTAATTAATATTGGATAATTGATCATTTAGATAAGTTCTGAAATCAAAGATAGTTATTAATAGTAAATAAGCAATGCAAATTGCTATAGAGATAAACCCTGTTACTATTGCAATAATTTTTGGTCTACCCATATTCATTATTTAAGCATCTAAAAGTCTCAAAAGTTCTTCAATATGAGAATCTTTTGTATTGTAATTTCCCATGACAACCCGTAAAAAATATTTACCTTTAAATTTTGGTCTAGAAAGCATAAAATTATTTTTAATTAGTTCATTTACTTTAGTTTGAGTCCATGCATCAGAGTCTTTTGGCTTAAGTTTATTTGGTAGGAATGAGACAATATGAAGAGGACCTGAATATATATCAAACTTATTTTTACTAATATTTTTTACAAAAAAATCTTTTCTTTTTATTGATGATCTTAATATATTTTCTATTCCTTTGATGCCTAAAAAACGTAAACCAAGCCATAGTTTGATAACCTCTGCAGGTCTAGAACCTTGTATGCCTATTTCTCCTCTATTTATAATATTTTCTTTAGATGATATGTATGGTAGTCCAGTATTAAAAGTATTTTCTAAAGTACTCATATTTGAAACCAATAACAAAGATGAAGTCTTTGTAATACCAATAATTTTTTGTGGATTTATCGTTATTGAATTAGCCTGATTAATATTATTTAGACCTTGTATTGGAATAGAAGTTATAGCAAAAATCCCTCCAATTGAACCATCAATATGTAACCAAATGTTTCTTTGTTTACAGATTTCACTTATTTCTTTAATAGGGTCTATGGCTCCTCTTACAGTTGTTCCAAGGGTGGCAACAATAGCAAATATTTTTTTATTTTCTTTTGAACATTTATCTAAAGAGTTTCTCAGATCGTTTATATCCATTCGACCTTGATTGTCAGTTTTAATCCTGACAAGATTCCTAGTATCAAGACCCATTACTCTTATACATTTAACGAAAGAAGAATGAGCATCTTCACTAACAAATAATACAGAATTAGGATTTGTACCTAATCCAGCATTATTTCTAGCTGCAATAAGTGCATTCAGATTACTTAATGTGCCTCCGCTAGCAGCTATACCTCCTGAGAAATCATTAAACCCTATTTTCTTGGCAAACCATTTGCATAATGATTCCTCAAGCAAGGTTACACTTGGTGATAACTCGTAAGCGAGAAGATTATTATTTAAACCTGCAGCAATTAAATCTCCCAAAATAGAGAAAATTAAAGGTGGTGGATCAAGGTGAGCTAGTGAGCCAGGATGAACGGGATTAAATGAATTATTCAAAAGAGATTCAATCTCAGAAAACAAATCTTCCTCAGAGGTACCATCATCCTCAGGCATAATACAATTGAAACTCTCATCAAAAGGTAAAGGACCATTTTTATCAGCTTTAGAGAACCAGTCGCAAAGAGTTTGACATGCTCTATTGAGAAGAGTAATCAATTTGTCATTAGTCCCTAAATTTGAGGGGAAATATATATCTTTATTATTAATTAAATCTTCAGCCATCAGATAAGATATCTAATAATAATTCTATTCTCAATCTAGGTAAATGAGATATATTTTTGAAAATGGAAATAGTAATGAAGATCAACAAAAAAAAATAAATAATTCAAAATACACATTTTGGATGAATTCGATATTAAGAAGATCCAAAGCAATTGGAAAAGTTGAGCTACCAATCTCTTCAATAATTTTAGATGAGAGAGGAAGATGTATCGGGAGAGGTGTTAACAGAAGGAATATAAATAAAGACCCATTAGGTCATGCTGAGATAATGGCACTTAGGCAGGCATCTCTAATAAAAAATGATTGGAGATTTAATGAATGTACTATTATCACAAATTTAGAACCCTGTACTATGTGTTCCTCTGCACTTATTCAAGCACGAATGGGTAAAGTTATTTTCGGGGCTTACGATAAGAAAAGAGGTGGATTGGGTGGTTCAATCGACCTATCAAAACATGAAAGCGCTCATCACAAAATGGAAATAATTGGAGGTATTCTAGAAGATGAATGCAGTCAAATTTTACAGATTTGGTTCAAAAAGTTGAGGACTCAAAAATAGAAAATTTTTTGAGTTCACTATCAAATAGATTTAGTAATCTGTCAACATTATCCTCACATGAATTAAAACCCATTAGCCCTATACGCCATACCTTTCCGGATAATTCTCCAAGCCCATTTCCTATTTCAATTCCAAAGTTTCTTAAGAGATGATTTCTAAAACCATCCCCATCAACTGCAGGAGGAATTTTAACTGTGGTTAAAGTTGGCAATCTATAATCCTCTGATACATGTAATTCCATTCCAAGACTTTCTAAACCATTCCACAGTTTCTTTGCATTAGTGTTATGTCTTTTCCAAACATTTTCCAAACCCTCATTAGCAATTAATCGTAAACCTTCACGAATAGCAAAATTCATATTGACGGGTGCAGTGTGATGGTAAACACGATCAGAACCCCAATATTTATTTAATAGAGATAAATCTAAATACCAGTTAGGGACTTTTGTTTTTCTTGAACACAATTTTTCTTCAGCCCTTTTATTCATTGTAAAAGGACTTAATCCTGGAGGACAACTTAATCCCTTTTGACTACAGCTGTATGCAAGATCAATTTTCCATTCGTCTATCAATAACTCTAAAGCGCCAAGTGAAGTAACTGCATCAACTAAAAACAAGCAGTTATTTTTTCTACATACATCGCCAATCCCCTCAAGAGGTTGTAAAACACCACTTGATGTTTCAGCATGGACAATAGCAAAAATTGCTGGTTTTTTTGTTTCTATTTCATACTTGATTTCTTCATAAGAAAAGGATTCACCCCATGGTTTTTGAATAACAGATACATCTGCTTTATATCTTGTTGCCATATCAACAAGTCTGTCTCCAAAATATCCTTTTTTAGCGATAAGAATTTTTTCTCCTTCCTCTATAAAATTTGCTATGGAAGCTTCCATAGCTGCACTTCCAGTACCACTCATTGGAAGAGTCAGACGATTATTACATTGCCATGTATATCTTAGAAGTTGTTGAACATCAGACATTAATGAAATATATGCTTCATCTAAGTGACCAATAGGATTCAATGAAAGAGCGCTTAAGACTTCTGGATGTGCATTTGAAGGACCAGGACCTAATAAAAGTCTTGAGGGAACATAAGTCTTTGAGAAATGAGATAAATTCTCTTCATTTAAAGTCGAAATAAGTTTTGCTTCTGTCAAAGCATTACATTCAATTACTTTTAAATTAATCTAATATCGCCACATAAGCGATATTTATTTAAAGAAATTCATTCAATTTAAATATTTAGGTAAACAATTATTAAACTTATGACTTGAAACACTAAAAGAAGACATCAAGTCTTAAAAAAAGTTACCGTTGATACATAACAAGAATCATCAAGTTATTAATTTCATATAAGGTATTACAAAATTATGTCTAAATCTCCTCAAGATGTTTTAAGTCAAATTAAAGACGAAGGAATTGAACTTATCGATTTAAAATTCACTGATATTCATGGAAAATGGCAACATTTAACTCTTACATCAGACATGATAGAAGAGGAATCTTTTACAGAAGGTTTGGCATTTGATGGCTCATCAATAAGAGGTTGGAAAGCAATTAATGCATCGGATATGTCAATGGTGCCAGATGCAAGTACAGCTTGGATAGATCCTTTTTATAAACATAAAACTCTAAGCATGATTTGCTCTATTCAGGAGCCAAGAAGTGGGGAACCTTATGATAGGTGTCCAAGAGCATTAGCTCAAAAGGCATTAAAATATTTAGACTCGACGGGCATAGCAGATACTGCATTTTTTGGACCAGAACCTGAATTCTTTTTATTCGATGATGTTAGATATGACTCTAAAGAGGGAGGTTGTTTTTATAGTGTAGATACTATTGAAGCGCCATGGAATACAGGGAGAATTGAAGAAGGTGGAAACTTAGGATACAAAATACAATATAAAGAGGGATATTTTCCAGTAGCTCCAAATGATACTGCGCAGGATATCAGATCTGAAATGCTTCTTCTTATGGGTGAATTAGGTATCCCCACAGAAAAACATCACCATGAGGTTGCTGGTGCCGGTCAACACGAGCTTGGAATGAAATTTGATTCGTTAATAAATGCTGCTGATAACGTTATGACTTATAAATATGTTGTCAGAAATGTTGCAAAAAAATATGGAAAAACAGCAACATTTATGCCCAAGCCTGTTTTTAATGACAACGGAACAGGAATGCATGTTCACCAAAGTTTATGGAAGAGTGGACAGCCACTTTTCTTTGGTGAAGGATCATATGCAAATTTATCTCAAACAGCAAGATGGTACATTGGAGGCATACTCAAGCATGCACCTTCATTCCTAGCATTTACTAACCCAACTACAAATAGCTACAAAAGATTAGTTCCAGGATTTGAAGCACCTGTAAATCTAGTTTATTCTGAGGGTAATAGATCAGCTGCTGTAAGAATACCTTTAACAGGTCCAAGTCCTAAAGCTAAAAGATTAGAATTCAGATCAGGTGACGCACTTGCAAATCCTTACTTAGCATTCTCTGTAATGATGCTTGCTGGTATTGATGGGATTAAAAATCAAATTGATCCTGGTGATGGTGTAGATGTAGATTTGTTTGAACTTCCTGCTGATGAACTTGCAAAAATTGATACAGTACCTTCATCCCTAAATGACTCACTTAATGCGCTAAAAGCAGATAAGGATTATTTATTAGCAGGTGGAGTATTTACTGAAGATTTTATTGATAACTTTATCGATATAAAATACGAAGAGGTACAACAACTTAGACAAAGACCTCATCCCCATGAATTCTTCATGTATTACGATGCATAATTAAAAGAACTAATTAGTTAAAAAAGAATCAATTTGAGAAATATCACAAAATTTTCTCAATTTGATTTTTTTTTTGTTGGAATATACATATATAAATTGAAAAATGGCTAAAGATTCTATTCCAAAATTTGCATATAAAACACTACAACAAACTAAAAGCATTGCAGGTTTTGCTCACAAGCAGATCAGTTCAAGATTAATGAATTTTATTCTTCCAGATTCGAAGCTTGAAAATTTTGATGTAGATAAGGATCTTCTAATGCGAATCCAAAATTCAATGGATATCTTAAGAGAAGAAGATTGGAATGATGCCGAAAAAAATATATATCCAAAAAAATTATTATTTGACGAACCATGGCTTAGATATCTAACTCAATATCCTAAAATTTGGCTTGATATGCCTAATACGTGGGATAGACGCAGAAAACAAAATTTTGATGATCTTCCAAAATCAATTGATAAAGAGAATTATCCGCAATATTACTTGAGAAATTTTCATCATCAAACAGATGGTTATTTATCAGATTTTTCAGCTAGTATTTATGACCTACAAGTAGAAATACTTTTCAATGGAAGTGCTGACTCAATGAGGAGAAGAATAATTAAGCCAATAAAAGAAGGTCTTGAAATGTTTAGCCATAGAAAAAAAAGTTCTATACAAATACTTGATGTAGCTACAGGATCAGGAAGAACATTAAAACAATTAAGAGCCGCATTTCCTAAAGAAAAAATTACAGGAATTGATTTATCTGATTCATACTTAAAAGAAGCAAGTAGATATATTTCAGATTTAGATGGAGATTTAATTCAGTTAATAAAAGGTAATGCTGAGGAATTACCTTTTGAAAATGATAGTTTTCAATGCATTTCTTGTGTTTACTTATTTCATGAATTGCCTAGAACAATCAGAGCTAAAGTATTGAATGAATTTTTTAGAGTTCTTGAACCTGGGGGGATATTAGTTTTAGCCGATTCAATTCAAATAAGTGATTCACCTGACTTTACATCCGTAATGGAAAGCTTCTATAAATCATTTCATGAGCCTTTTTATTATGATTACATAAAAGAGGATATAGATTCTAAAATTGAGGATGTAGGGTTTAAAGATGTAAAATCTAATTCCTTTTTTATGACTAAAGTATGGTCTGCGGTAAAGTAAATAAAAACTTCTATGACCTATTGGGATAAAGATACTATTCAGCTTGTTCAAAGTCTTAATGACAAATTAAAAATTGATCATTCTAAATGGCATAAAGATAAAGGAAATAAATATAAAAGATCTGCAGAACTAATTTCGGCAGGATTATGCCATTTAATTATTTCTTGTAATGAGAAGGAAACTATTGAGTATATAGAAGAAAGCATAAAATGGTTAAAAGAAATTAATGTAGATCAACCTTGCCCTAGTAAAAATCACCTTTTTAAAGCCAACTGAAGCCTATTACCTTTACTACTCCATCTAATATCATCAAAGCATTCATTAATAATGTATAGGCCACGACCATTTACACTACTTATTTTTTTTGGTAATTTGTAATCTCTTTTTTTTATTTCTAAACCATTACCTTGATCTTGAATTTGCCAAACACACCAATTAGGAGTAATTATTCTTCTTACTCTAATATTTTTTTTAGGATCTAATTTATTTCCATGTTTTACTGCATTAACTAAAGCTTCATGTAAACCAAGTTTTATAAGATAACTTGATGGAGAATTATTAATAGGTTCTAATAATTTATCGACAAATTCATTTAACTGTAATGATGATTCAAATTCATAGTTTGACCAATTAATCTTTGGTCTTTTAAAAAATTTTTTTAAAATATTTTTGCCCCGAATTAAGGACATAATAATATTTTGTTACTGTCTTAATTTTAACTTATTAATTACCTCAATTTAAAGAATATTATTATGTCTTTCTGCAATAGCTGGATGCCGCAGGATGGAGTCCATAAGTCTTACTCCTCTTAGTTGATTTATTAAAGGCATATGTCCATCAGGAGCATCCAATGACCAGCGAAAAGATCCTGGATATCTAGTCCATATGCCTTCTTTTTTCCAGCCTATTTTTGGCCACATTAATTCATATTTTTTACCTACTGATTTTAATATCCTTGCTTGAATAGAGAATCCAAATCTACCAGTAGAATAAATAGTCCATAATCTATCTATTGTTTGTAGATCTTTACCTGACATATTCTTAACTTCACTATAGAAAACATATCCACGTTTCTCAGCTAATTTTCCAGCTAATTTCCGTAAGTAGGAACTTGTTAATCTATCTGCCTCTTCAAAATTTTGATCAACCAACATCAATTGCAAATCATCATAATTAATATCAATATCTGAATATGTATTAAACCAATTATTGAATTTAGAGTTTTCAAAAAATTCAGGCTTAAATTTTTTTAAAACTTGCAAAATCCAACCAGCAGCCCAGTCATCTCCATTATTATCAAAGATATCAAAAAGTGAAGGGCCAAGATTAAAAATATTTTCGACTTCAGATTCTATTTGAGTTAATGAATTTATTCTTTTTCTTTGATTGGAATCAACAAATTTTTTTATCAAATCTAATGTAGCATTATTACTGTAGTTATCTTGTTCTTTTTTATTCATTTTAAAAAATCAATCAAAAAATAAAAACTATCCATGTATTTCAAAAGAAAAGAACTAGTGAAATTTAGAAGTTTTAAAGGACCACTTATAGATGTAAGGAGCCCAGATGAATATTATAAAGGACACATGCCTAATTCTATTAACATTCCACTATTTGATAATGATGAGAGATCAATAATTGGGACGATTTATAAAAAAGAAGGAAGAAATAAAGCAGTAATAGAGGGATTAAATTTTTTTGAAAAGAAAATGGAATTACTTCTTGATAATTTATTCATGAATATTGACTCTTATAAAACAATTACTAATAAAAACAATAATGAATTGTATATAAGAATATATTGCTCTAGAGGAGGTATGCGTTCAAAGAGTATTGCTTGGTTATTAGAAAAATTTAAATTAAATATCGTTACACTAAAAGGAGGATACAAAATTTATAGGAGATGGGTATTAGATAGTTTTTCGAAAAAGTTAAAAATTGTAGTTATTGGCGGAAAAACAGGAACAGGCAAGACAAGGTTATTATCATTACTAGATAAATATAAATATCAAACTATTGATCTTGAAGGATTTGCTTGTCATAGAGGAAGTACATTTGGAGGTTTAGGAATGAATGAACAACCTACTAATGAACAATTTGAAAATCAAATTGCAGAAAAATTAAATTCCTTTCAATTTTCTAATAATATTTTTGTAGAAGCTGAAAGTGCAAATATAGGTAAATGTAAAATCCCTCATGAATTCTTTAATCAGATGAAAAATTCTAGGAGGATTGAAATTTTAAGGAGCGAATCTAATAGGTTAGATGAGTTGATAGATACTTATAGTGTTTTTAAGAAGGAAGAGCTCCAAGAATCTGTATTAAGGATAAAAAAAAGATTAGGACCACAAAGAACAAAAATAGCTCTTGAATCAATTAATAACGAGAAATGGGACTTAGTTTGCAGATCAGTTTTAGATTATTACGATAAGTGTTATGAATATGAAAAGGTTGGGAAAACCAACATAAAGATGTTAGATTTAACCGACAAAAAATATGATGAAAGAATAATAGAGTTAATAAATAATGTTTTATAAAATAATTACAAACGAATGTGAAAAATATTTCCTAAGATAAAAAATTATTAATCGAACATTATGACCGAAAATAAAACTGCAAGAATACAATTTTATGAAGGAACTGATGAACCAGTAGTGCCTGAAATAAGACTCACTAGGAGTAAGGATGGTACCACTGGCCAAGCATTATTTTTGTTCGAAAAACCTCAAGCATTATCTTCAATAACAGATGGAGAAATCACAGGTATGCGTATGATTGACTCTGAAGGGGTAATACTTACTAGGGAAGTTAAAGTAAAATTTCTTGATGGAGAACCCATATTTTTAGAAGCAGTTTATATTTGGAAGAATACTTCTGACTTTGATAGATTTATGAGATTTGCAAATAGTTATGCCAAATCAAATGGATTAGGATATTCTGAGAAGAAGTAGAAAATTTTGAAAATTGAATAGTTCATCATATTTCAAGTTAGTAGTAATTTTAATAACTTCGTTAATACTATGGACTTTAAGAGATTTTCTCCTTTTAATAATTTGTTCTTTAGTAATTTCAAATATTGTATGTAATTTATGTAATCAAATTCAAAAGGGCTTGAAAATTCCTCGACCGTTGTCTTTGTTTCTTGTCTTAACTGTAATATCAGTAATGGTATTTACTATTTTTATTCTTGTATTACCTCCGTTTATAAAAGAATTTAATGAAATACTAGTTGATATTCCAAACGGTTTATCAAAAATAAATATTTTGATAAATTCAAATTTGAACAAACTTAATAGCCTATTTTACGGAAAACAATCAGAAAATTTTATAGACATATTTAGTCTTATAAATAATGTAGTTACTATTCCAGATGCCTCAACTATTGCAAAAGCTGTTCAAGAAAGCTTTAAGAATTTAATAAATATAGCGGGAAATCTTGGTTCAGGTCTTTTGAAATTAATATTTGTATTAGCAGTGAGTTTGATGATTTCTATTGAACCAAAACAATATAAAGAAAATATACTTCTATTAATTCCAAAAAATTATCGCAACAAATTTAGAAATATTCTGGAAAAATGTAATATTGCATTAGCAAACTGGACCTTTTCCATGGTTATAAGTTCATTATCAGTAGGTCTTTTATCATTAATAGTTTTGTCTTTATTAGATGTCAAATATGTTGTCTCAAATGCTTTAATAGCAATGGTTCTTAATATAATTCCAAATATAGGTCCAGTTATTAGTGGTATATTTCCAATCTCAATTGCACTTCTTGATAATTTTTGGAAGCCACTGGCCGTTTTAGGAGCATATGTAATAATTCAAAATATTGAAAGCTATATAATAATGCCATCCATAATGAAGAAAAAAGCAAACTTACTTCCTGGTTTGACATTAATATCACAATTTGGATTTACATTCATTTTTGGTCCATTAGGCTTAATCCTTTCTCTTCCATTAGCAGTAGTAATTCAGGTTTTAATCAAAGAATCATTTAAAGATATTTAAAAACTACTTAATTAATTTTTTATATAAATATGGGTAGGAAAAAAGTATAAAGAAAGCTAAGGGATGTTTACCAATAGCAAAATATAGTGAACTAAAAGTAAAGTGATCAAATAATATTTTTAGCTCAGTAGAAAGATCTATTAAAACTAAAGAAAATAAAATTATTAAATAGTAATTCAATTTCATAAAATTAGAAGCTTAAGGTCAGTCTTTAAGCAACAAAGATGGAGCCAATAAAATACTTGAATAACTTCCAACTATAATTCCTAATGATAAGGCCAAGGAAAACCAAAATAGGGAGTAAGATCCAAACAAAATTATGCTTAATAAAGGAATAAGGGTTGTAATACTGGTAAAGGTTGTTCTCCTAAATGATTCGTTTACTGATAATTGAATAGTTTCGTTATAGCCTTCTTTTTTTGATTTTAAATTCTCACGAATTCTATCAAAAATAACAACAGTATCATTTACAGAATAACCAGCAATAGTTAACAAGGACACAGCAAAAAGACTATTTACCTCTACAGATAATATAATTCCTAACCAGGAGAATATACCGAAAACAATTAATAAATCATGGAATAAAGCTAGTAATGCAAATAATGCATATTTTTTATCAAATCTAATTGTTATATATAAAGATATTGCAAATAATGAAACCAACAAAGAAGCAACACAATTAGTAAGTAATCTTTTCCCAAGCTTTGGACCTATTAATCTTGAATCCTTACTCTCATAATTTAGAGGTCCAATAATATTATCAAGATTAGTAATAAGATTATTTGATTCTTCGATACTTAAATAAGGTGTTCTTATTGAAATTAATTTATTATTATTTTGGAATTGTAATTTAATATTGTTTAACACATTTTTATTTTTAGAGATTTCTCTTAAATTTTCCATAACTAAATCAGGGGAAAATTTAGAACATTCCGCTTCACAAACTCTTTCTATTCTTAGTTCATTTCCGCCAATAAAATCCATCCCTAAATTTATAGGTTTCTTATAAGAAGTATTAAAAGTAGAATATAAAATTCCTAGAAGACTCAACAAAATAAAAACAGATGAAAAACCAATTATCTTTTTTTTATTTTTTATTAGTTCAAGATTGTATTTCATGAGAAGTTAAAATAAAAAATTTAATTAGAAAAATTATTCCTTGGAAGATAAAGATTTTTTTGTCTCAAAGAAGGATATGTTGTAAAAAATCGCAAAATAGTTTTAGAACAATTTAATGAGGTAAACAAGCTTATCAAGACACCAATACCTAATGTTGCCGCAAAACCCTTAACAAAATTTGTTCCTAATAAAAACAATACAAAACAACTTAGAAGAGTTGTAATATGTCCATCAACTATGGATGAGTTAGCTCTTTGAAATCCGCTATCAATGGATCTTGTAAGAGTATTACCATCACATAATTCTTCTCTAATTCTCTCAAATATTAGAATATTTGCATCAACAGCCATACCAATGCTAAGTAAAAGGCCTGATATTCCAGGTAAAGTCAAAGTTACAGGAATTAGAGAATATAGGGCTAAGTTAAAGAAACTATAAAGTACTAGAGAAAGAACTGAAACAAAACCTAGAATTCTATAATTAAAAATCATAAAAATACCAACAAAAATTAAACCACTAATTGCTGCATATAGACTTTTTATAATATTTTTGGATCCCAATAGAGCCCCTATTGTATTAGTTTCTACGATTTCAATTGGCAATGGCAATGAGCCTCCTTTGAGTTGAACTTCTAATTCTCTAGCATTTTCAGCACTAAAATTACCGCTTATTGTTGCTGATCCACCTGTAATCCCAGTACTAGCAAACTGATTACCAACACTGGCTTCACTTATTGATTCACCATCCAGAATGATAGCCAATAGTTGATTAGTGCCAGCAATTGACTTTGTAATTTCTGCAAACTTTTCACCTCCTGAATTACTAAAAGTTAATAAAACTTCCCAATTACTATTTGTTTGTTCTTGTCTTCTTCCTGCGTTAATAAGATCCTTACCTGATAAATCTGTATTAATAAATAAATTTGTAATTTCTTTATTAATATATTTTTTTATTTCAATTAACTTCCCATATAAATCATTACTAGTAGATAAGTAATTCAATTCTTGCTCTATATTATTAAGATTATCTTGAATAACTTTTAAGAAATTATCTTCATTTTGACTTTTTTCTGCAGAGGAATATAGTTCAATTAATTCTTTAATACTCAATCTCTGTAGTTGCAGGGTTTTTAAATCTGTATATGTTCCTTCTTTTTGGGTTCTAAATTCTAATAATGCAGTCTTACCTAATACCCTTGAAGCAACTAATGGATTTTGTTCACCTGGTAATTCTAAAATCAATTGATCTGCACCGAGGGTTTGCAAATTAGACTCTGAAACTCCTAAATTGTTGACGCGCTTATCTATAACCGAATTAACTGCTTCAAGTTCATCCCTTGTTACTTTACCTTCCTCTTTAATAATTTGTAGTGTAAGTTGTGAACCCCCTTGTAAATCCAATCCCAACTGTAAGGGATAATTTATTAATAGATAAACAGATATAGTAAGTAAAAATATAATAAAAAAAAGCCAACCTTGCCTTTTTTTCATTGTCTATATACTCCCACTAATTAAGTTTTCAACTTTTTCAACTATTTGATGTGGTTGGATTATTGTCAAATTTTCGAGATTTCCATTATAAGGAGTTGGAATATCCTGACTAGATAATCTAATTGGTCGGGCATCAAGATCATCGAAACACTCTTCAGTTATTAAGGCAATTAATTCTGCGCCAATACCTCCAGTCTTCATACATTCTTCAACAATAATTACTTTATTTGTTTTTCTTATTGATTTTGAGATGGTTTCCATATCAAATGGTTTTAAACTTATTAAATCTATTAACTCAACATCTATTCCTTTTTTTTCTAATTCTTCAACAGCTTTAAGGCAGTGATGCCTCATTCTTGAATAAGTCAATAGAGTAATATCTTTCCCTTCTTTTACAACGTCAGCCTGGTCTAAAGCGCAAGTATAATCACCCTCTGGTAATTCTTCAGACAAATTGTATAGAAGAACATGTTCGAAAAATAGAACCGGATTATCATCTCTTATAGCTGCTTTCATTAAACCTTTAGCATTTGTGGGTGTACTACATGCCACAATCTTTATGCCAGGAACTGCATGAAAATATGCTTCAAGTCTTTGACTATGCTCAGCACCAAGTTGACGACCAACTCCTCCAGGGCCTCGAACTACTGCAGGTATTTTATAATTTCCGCCGCTTGTATATCTAAGCATACCCATATTATTTGATATCTGATTAAAAGCTAAAAGCAAAAAACCCATATTCATCCCTTCTACTATTGGTCTTAAGCCAGTCATTGCTGCACCCACAGCCATACCCGTAAAACTATTCTCTGCAATTGGAGTATCTAAGACTCTTAACTCTCCATATTTTTCATATAAATCCTTAGTTACTTTATAAGATCCTCCATATTGACCAACATCTTCCCCCATTACGCAAACATTTACATCATTTGCCATTTCTTCATCAATCGCTTCTTTCAAAGCATTAAATAATAATGTTCCAGCCACAATTAATTACCTAATTGATCACATATATAATCCTACCACTTTGAATAATTCATCCTCCTTCAGCGAAGGTTATGAGTAGTAATATTGATAAAATCATTCCTGGAGACAGCAAAAGGGCTAAAAGGCCTAAGTCATGTAAAGACATTCAAAGAAAGTGTTTTCTTAATAATATTGGCAATTCAATTTTTCTTCAGAAAAAAACTGCGAATAAATACAATAAAAAGACCTATACCTATAAAAGCAAAAGAAAAAGTTAGCAAAAAAGATAATCCAATTATTAATGTATTAATACTAGAGGAAATATTTTGGACTATTTCAGAAGAATTAGATGGTTTATGTACTGAAAAATAAATTGCAATTTTATTACTTAAAAAATAAAAAAATATAAATAATAAAAAACTTGTTAATGATCCAACAATAAAATTTAAAGGTCCTTTTTCGGGAATATTTTTTTCAATATTCTCATTACTATTATCAGCCACAATAGATTTTTATATGAAAAATTTAAATGAATGTTATTCCCTTTCCAAGGAAAGTGCAAACCCATGAATCATAGCCTTTATCTTTAAATAATTTAGAATTTGCAGTTAATTCTTTTTTAGCAGTCTCTATATCTTTAAAGAGTGCAAAGCATGTAGGCCCTGATCCACTCATTGAAAATGTGAGACAATTTTTTAATTTAGAAAGTAAATATAATGCCTGCTTTACAGAATCATTTTCATTTTCAACAACTAACTGCAAATCATTTTTAATAGATAAATGTTGATTATCAAAATTTAAGTTATTTAAACCATTATCTCTTAAATTTTTTCTTATGTTTTCAATCATTTCACTATCAGTAAGATATTGATCACAAAATCTATTACTAAATTTTTTATAAGTTTCAGCAGTTGATACTGATACATTCGGATTTTTTAAAAGAATTGCTCCATATTCAAGGGTTGAATCTAATTTCTCCAAAATTTCGCCTCTTCCAAAACATAATTGAATACCTCCATTTATAAAAAAGGGAATATCAGATCCTAAAGTTGATGCTAATGAAAATAAAGTTTCTTGATCTAATTTCAAATCCCATAAATTATTAAGACCAATTAATGTTGCTGCTGCATTACTGGATCCACCAGCTAATCCTGCGCCAATTGGGATATTTTTTCTTAAAAATATATTCGCACCGTAATCTATATTTGATTTTTTTCTTAATAGATTTGCCGATTTAACAATTAAGTTATCATCAGATAGGCTTAAATCATTACAATCAGACTCAAGTTTAATTAAACCTTCATTATTAATTTCAAATTCTAAATAATCAGCAAGATCGATATTTTGCATAATCATTGCCAACTCATGAAATCCATCCTCTCTTTTACCAATAACTTCAAGGTGCAAATTTATTTTGGCAGGAGATTTTATATTAATTTTCTTTTTAGCTAAATCTTGCATATACTAAAATTTTTTATTTTTTAATTTTAATACAATTTTCTGCAAGCTTAATCCATTGGTCAATTGAAATATCTTGTGGTCTTAAATTAAAACAAACTTTTGAAGATTCAGATAATTCATTTATCTCTTGATTTGAAAGTATTGAATTAAGTGTATTTCTAATCATTTTTCTTCTTGAATTAAATGAAATTCGAAGAAGTTTATCTATATATTTTTCTAGACTAATATCTAATCTTAAATCATTTTTAATTGGTTCGAAAACTACTAAAGAAGAAAAAACTTTTGGAGGCGGACTAAATGATGAAGGCGGCACATCACATATTCTTTTTATTTTTGATAAAAGTTGCATTCTTATACTAAGCGCACTAGCATTAGGACTACCTTCTGTTGACAAAATCCTATCTACAACGTCTTTCTGCATTAAAAATATTATTTTTTCGTAATTATAGTTTCTTATAATGCCCAATCGACCTATGAAAATATCCAATATTGGGCCAGTTATATTGTAAGGAATATTTGCAATCACTTTTGTAATCTTCCTATTAATCGAATCTAAATTTACAGAAAGAATATCTCCCTGCTGCAGTGAAAACTTATCATTATTATTGAATTTTTCATTTAATAAATTTATTAAATCTTTATCTAATTCAATTGCATGTAATTTTTTAATTTCTGAATCTAACAACTTAGATGTTAAAGCTCCTTTACCAGGACCAATTTCTAAAATAAAATCATTTTCATTAAGAACAGCAATTTCTTTAATTTTTTCTAATATTTTTTTATTTACCAACCAGTGTTGTCCAAATCTTTTTTTTTGATGATAATTTTTAGAATTCATCTAAAAAATAAATAATATGTTTAAATTAAATATGAATTTATTTAATCCTTTATATCATGAGCTTATCAAAAAAAAATTTAGATAAACTCAATAAATTTAAAAATAAGAAAAATTTAAATAACGAAAGTAAAAATATAAATAATTACATAAATATAACTAATAATGATAATTTAATTACCAATCCACTTAATTCAGAAGATCCCAATAAAATTTTTTATTCGTTAATTGATAATTCAGAATCTTTAGAAGAGACTTCTAACGTTAATAATTCACTAAGAAAAAGTGAGATTAATCAATTTAATATGAATTCTAAAAAAGATAATTTTTCCACGAAATTAACAACCGAAGAGGAACTATATGATGAATTTAATTATCTTCTTGATGAATAATTAGTTTTGATATTTACTTATGATTCAGAGTAATAGATTAGCAATTTATGCTATCGGCAAAATAAAGAAACTTTGGATTAGAGAGGGCATTAATCAATACAAAAAAAGAATGCCTGAACTTATCATTAATGAGTTAAAGACTTTTAATTTAAATAATCTTAGATCCAACAACAATATTATTATCTGCCTAAGTGAAGAAGGAAAACAGTTTAATTCAGTTGAACTATGTTCCTTACTCTTGAATTTTAAAAATAAAAAAATTAATTTCTTAATCGGTGATACTGATGGAGTTAGTTCAGATATAAAAGAAAAATCAGATCTTGTACTAAGCCTGTCTCCTTTAACTTTTCCTCATGAATTAGCTAGATTAATCCTAATCGAGCAAATCTATAGAGCTATTTCTATATCAAACAACTCCCCTTACCATCGTTCTTAAAAAGATTAGATTCAATCTAAAATTAATCTATAAAAGTTTAATAACTAACTATTTTTTGATTTTTTGCTATATAGTACATATATACTATTAATTTAATCTTGGATTCTTTTGATTCAACTACTAAAACATTTAAAATCCCCTTATTAACTGATTCGGTATCCGCAGGGTTTCCTTCTCCTGCAGATGACTATACAGAAGAAAATATTGATTTAAACGAACATTTAATATCTAATCCTTTTAGCACTTTTTTTCTTAGAGTTAAAGGTGACTCAATGATAAATGCAGGAATTAAAGATAAAGATTTAATAATAGTAGACAAGAGCTTAACAGCCAGACCAGGGAATATCATCATTGCAATGATAGACGGAGAATTTACAATAAAAAGATTATCTATAAAAAATAATGAATTATATTTAAAATCAGAAAATAATAATTATCCTGATTTTAGATTTAAAAACCATATTGATGTACAGATATGGGGAGTTGTTATTTATTCAATACATAGCTATTTATGAGAATTTCAAATATTGATGCAATAGCTCTTATAGATGCTAATAATTTTTACGCTTCATGTGAACAAAATATTAATCCTCATTTGAGAAATAAACCAGTAGTAATTTTATCTAATAATGACGGATGTATCATTGCAAGAAGCCCTGAAGCGCGAGCTTTAAAAATTAAAATGGGAACTCCGTATTTTAAGGTCAAAGAAAGACTAAATAAATTAGATGTAGCAGTCTTAAGCTCAAACTACTCGCTTTATGGGGACATGAGCAGAAGACTAATGAATTTACTGAAAAACTACTGTGAACAGATAGAAATTTATTCCATTGACGAAGCATTCGTCTCGATTCATAGACCTAATGATGAAAATCTATATCCTTGGGCAAGAAGCATAAGATCATTAATATATCAGAATCTAGGGATTACCATAACAGTAGGAATAGGAGAAAATAAAGTAAGAGCAAAAATTGCTAATAAACTAGCTAAAAATATTGATTATTCAGCTGGAATATTTGATTTAGCTAGAACCAGAAATGAGAATAATTATTTAAAAAGAATTAGTGTAGATAAGATATGGGGAGTCGGGAAGCAAACCTCTAATTGGTTGCAAAGTAAAGGTATTAAGAATGCGAAAGAATTAAGAGATATGGAAGAAAATGAAATCATCAAGAAGCTAGGCATAGTAGGAAAAAGATTGCAATTAGAACTGAAAGGTTATAAATGTCTGCCTATAGAAAAAAACAAGAAATCAAAAAAAGAAATTCAGGTAAGCAGGAGTTTCGGCACGCCTATCACAAAATTAGAAGACTTAACTCAAGCACTAGCAACTCACGCAATAAAAGCCTCTGAAAAAATGAGAAGTCAGAATTTACAATCATCTAATATTAGAGTATTTGCTAGAACCAGTAAATATTCAAGTCAAAATTATCAAAGAAGTGCTCATAGAAAACTTATAAATGCGACAGATGACACAAACAATATTTTAAAAATAGTAGTTGAATTATCTAAAGAAATTTATAATCCCGAATATAAATTCTCAAAAGCTGGTGTTTTAATGCAGGATTTAACAAATAGCGAATATTTACAGCAATCAGTTATCAATTACAAATCTCAGAAAGTATTAAAAAAATCAACAAATCTTATGAAAACGATTGATTTATTAAATAAAAGATTTAATAACAATGCAATTACATGGGCTATTACAAAAAATCCACAAAGTTGGAAGATGAATAAGAATTTCTTAAGTAGCTCATCTACAACTGATATAGAACAAATCCCAACTATAGTGAAGTAAAAAAAATAGAATGGAATTTATATTATTTTTGAGCAAATTAGATAAAGAGATTCTTAACTTATTAATGAAAGCAAACTACATAGTTGAAGAAAATAAAATTGAATGTCTATTAAACAAAGAAATAAAAGGACTACATAATTTTAAAGAAAATAAAATAATAATATGTACTGAAAATGCAAAAAGGAAAACAAATTTTAGAAATAAGAATCAACAACCAAATAAAGATAACTTCAAAACAGAAAGGGCGGTAAGAAGAGCATTAAGACACGAAGCAACTCATGCGATACAAAAATGTAATGACAATAAAACAATAGGTGATATAAAAAAATTAGAAGGCAAATTGCATCAAAGTAAAAGAAAAGCATTAGAGTTCTCTAGTTCAAATTTTTCTGGGACTTATGCGAGAGAAGTAGAAGCTTATGTTCTTGAAGATAAACCCAAAAAAGTTAAAAACTTGATTAAAAAATACTGCCTATAAATTAAAACTTTTTATATTAACTAGCGAGGAAATTACCACAACGTTGTTTGTCTAAGAAATTTATATGTTGTCTTTCTAGGTAATATAATTCCTGAAATTTAATGGCATCTGAGTTTAAATCCTTAAAAAGATCATCTATCTCTTTATTTGTATTTGAAGAACCTGAAGAAGGATTATCAATTAAAATAGATATACAATTTTCTAAAGTCTTTAATCTTTGAGATCCCCACGATTCTATTAAGTGTCTACATCTTTTTAGAGAATTATATTTCTCAAGAAGTGATAATGTTCCTAGTAAATTGTCTTTAGGATTACTCAGCAATGTTAAAAATAACTCATTTGGATTAATAAAAATATTAATTTTATTTGATGATTCAGGATTATTGAGAGCTAAGTAGTCAGGCAGAAGTGAAATTAAGTTAATAGAAGAAAAATCTTTTTGGAGATTTTGACTATTTGATTGTCTTAAATCATTTAAGTAATTTAATCCTAAATTATTTTGTTCAATTTTTGAAATAGCTTCCCATAAGCTTTGAATATAACTAGTATTAAAACCATTAATTTCTCTTTTGAGAAATTCATCACGAATAAATAGCCTAAGATCTGGACAATGTAAATAATAAAAAATTATTTCCGATTCATTTTTTTCCCGTCGAGAAATTTCATTTGGTTGTTCAAATTTTTTTGATCTACCATGCCAACGAAATCCCTTTACTTGATTTCTTAAATCTTGTTCAAACTGTATTGCTAACCTAGCTTGTCCCTTACTTAATTGTTCGGAAACTTTTTGTAAATAATGAGTTCTGGTTGATGATTGAGGTAATTTACTCAACAATTTTACTAATGAAGAAATAACACTTTGGAAAATTTCAGACTTAGTTAAATCTTGATCTTTAAAGATCTGATCAATCTCCCAATCAATCCAAAAGGATGAATTATCAATTAAATTAAAATAATCTTCAGGTGTATGACTATTCAAATATTCGTCTGGATCTTTAAAATGACTTAGTTGGAGTATCTTAAGATTAATTTGATCATGAAGGGATAGGGTCTCAACTTCTTTAATTACTCTTTTTGTAGCTAAAATTCCTGCATTATCAGAATCAAAATTCAAAACTATATTTTTATTATCTGTACATCTACATAGTTGAGAAATTTGATACTTATTTAATGCGGTACCGAGAGAAGCAACAGAATTAGTTATACCCTTTGAATGAAGAGAAATGACATCAAAGTAGCCTTCAACAATAATAGCTTTATCTCTTTTTCTAATATCACTAGAAGCTTTTTCGAAGGCAAACAACATTTTTCCCTTTTCAAATATTTCAGATTCAGGAGAATTAAGATATTTGGGTTCCTGACCATCAAGAGATCTTCCTCCAAAGGCAACTACTCTTCCCTGCATATCATGTATTGGAACAATTAATCTATTTCTAAAACGATCATAAATCTTGTCAGAATTATCTTTAGAAATTGCAAGACCTGAAGCTAATATTAAATTAATGGGGAATTTTTCTACCTTGGAAAGATAATTAAACAAATCATTCCATGAATTTGGGGCAAAGCCTAATTCAAAGTTATCAATAATCTTGTTACTCAAGTTTCTCTTAGATGTTAAATATTTCATGGCTTCAGAACCAAGAGAATTATTTAATTGAGACTTAAACCAATTTTTAGTGACTCTTAATATTTTATAAAGCTCTTCCTTTCTAGAGAGTTGTTTTTTATAAGCTTCTACTTGGGGACCCTCAAGATTTTCAACATTAATATTATTTTTTTTAGCAAGAGAAAGTACAACATCTGAAAAATTTGCACGAGTAAATTCCATTAAAAATTTAATAGAGTTTCCTCCTGCACCACAAGAAAAACAGTAATAGAACTGTTTAGTTGGTGATACTGTCATTGATGGCTTAGTATCATCATGAAAAGGACAAATCCCAACAAATTCCTTGCCTTTCTTCTTAAGAACAATATGTTCAGATATAACGTCAACAATATCTGCTTTTTCCTTAACCTCTTGAATAGTTCTTGGGTGTATAGAATGAACCATTGAGATTTTACCAAAAACAAATAATGATTTATTTGTTATAGGTCAAAATCAAATAAGAATCTACTTAATTTCACAATTAAACTATTTTTAAATGATAAATATTGCAGAATTAGAAAAAAAATTTAATTCATTGAATAAGTTTAATTTGGTATTTGCTTCATTCTTCTTTAGTTTGATGACTTTATGCGTAAAAAATATTGATAAAAGGATACCTATTTATGAATTAGTTTTATTCAGATCATTGTTGAGTTTAATTATTACATTATTCATAATTAATCTAAAAAATATAAATCCTTGGGGCAACAATAGACCATTACTTATCTTAAGAGGTGTTTTAGGAACTTTAGCTTTAGTTTGCATTTTTTATGCTATTAGAAATATGCCCCTTAGTATATCTACTGTCATTCAGTACACGTACCCTATCTTTATATCTATATTCGCTGGCATATTTATAAATGAAAAAATAACTCGGAATATAATTTTTGCTTTAATTATTGGCTGGATTGGAATATTAGTAATATTAAATCCAAGTCAATTATCCAATATAAACGTTGAAATTGAAAATGTTTCGATTTCAATCGCATTTCTTGGAGCAATCTGCACTGCATTGGCTTACGTTACAGTTAAGAAACTTTCATTTACTGAAGATGTTTATGTAATTATTGAATATTTTCCACTTGTATCTTTTATAGCTTTATTACCAATTGTATTAATGAACTGGGTTACCCCAACTTGGAATGAATTAGTTTGGATAATTGGCATTGGCTTATTTACTCAATTAGGTCAGACTTTTTTAACTGTAGGATTAAAAAATTTACCTGCTTCTGAAGCTTCAACAATTAACTATTTGCAAGTTTTATTCGGGTCAATTTGGGGGATTTTGTTTTTTAGTGAAATAATAAATATAAATTTTTTATTAGGAGCTTTACTAGTTTTATTAGGAACTATTATATCTACTACCAAAATAATCAAAAGGACATAGAATAAAGTTATTAAGATAAAAAAAAGTGAAATTTTTCTATTTAACTTTATTATTTTGTTTTTCTCCTATTGTTCCAGTTTATGCAACGACCCCAAAGTCAGTAACTTGCACAAGAACCGAATATAGAGAGGAATACATTCCTGGAACCAAATCAAATCCAGGTTACGTAAAAAGTTATGAAGTTGATGTTGTAATACCTTGTGGAGGTGAAAGTAGAGCTGAAAAAATAGATAACAACGATTGTAGTGAAGGTTCTCTAATTGGAGGTATTCTTGGTGCTGGAATAGCACTATCTTCTTCTAGAGGGAAAGATAGATTTTGGGCTGTACCTGCTGGCGGAACCGCAGGAGCACTAATTGGTTGTCAGGTGGATGGTGGTTAATTGATTAGTTGGATAAATGGAGAATTTGTTGAGTCATGGCAAACTAATCAAAAGTTTTTTGTTTTAATAAATTGTCAAGGATTAGGATACGAAATACAAATACTAGAATCCTTTTTTCTTAAATTAAAAAAAAATCAGATAACTAATAAAAAAATTACTCTTTGGTTAAAACATATTAAAAAAGAAGATTCAGATTTATTATTTGGCTTTACATCAAAGGAACAAAGAAATTTCTTTATTGAAATTTTAAGTATCCGAGGTATTGGATCTCAGATCGGTATGGGGATATTAAATAAATTCTCTATTAGTGAAGTTATCAATGCAGTAAAAACACAAAACGAAAAATTAATTTGTTCCGTACCTGGTATAGGTCAAAAAATGAGTGATCGGTTAATTTTAGAACTAAAAAATAAATTTAAAAGTGAAATACAATTTGAAGAACAAAAAGCAAAAAATGAATTTGAGATTAAGGATCCAGAAATTAATAAAATGATCGAAGATCTTCAGTTAACTCTTCAATCATTAAATTACAAAAATAAAGAAATCAAGACTATTTTGCCAATAATTATTAATGAAGTAGATTTCCCTGAAAAAAAAGAAAATAATTTATCATTTGAAAACTTATTGAAATTAGCAATGAATTATCTAGATAAGGAAAGTAGTAATATAGTTAGCTGACGTAGTATCATAGAGTAAAAGAATTAAATTTATGTCATTAGATACAGCTGAAAAACAGAAGCTGATTGAGACTCATCAAGTACATCCAACTGATACAGGTTCAGCCGAAGTTCAAGTGGCACTGCTTTCAAAAAGAATATCGAAATTAAGTGACCACCTCCAAGGAAACATTCATGATTTCGCTTCAAGGCAAGGATTATTAAAAATGATTGGTAAAAGGAAAAGATTACTTTCTTTCATAAAAGACAAAAACGTTCAGAGATATCAAGAGCTAGTAAAGAAAATTGGAATCAGAGGATGATTTCAATTAATGAAAAAAAAGCAATCTAAAAAAAAGACACAATATAAAAAGAAAAAAAATTATTCTGAGAAAACTGCGTTTGCTAATCTAGAAAAAGCATCAACTACTGCAACTACCCCAAAAAGATCATCAACTGGGATACCAAAATATGTTGCTGATAGAATGGCAAGAAGAATATTTTTTACAGCAGGAATTCCCACAATATTAGGGATGTCGGTTTTCGTAGTTAGCTACATTATAGTAACGAGAAATATTGCTGAAATACCTCCTTCCTCAACAATTGCAATTTCAGCATTGTTTTTCTTGTTAGGTCTAGCAGGATTAAGTTTTGGAATATTATCAGCTAGTTGGGATAAGGAGCCTGGATCTTTTTTTGGTATTGAAAATATTCCAATGAATGTACAACGTGCAAAAGCTGCCTTTAAACCTGCTACTCAAAATTTTGAGGATAAAAGTTAATCTAGGAAACTAAGGATTTCAAATTAACTTGGAATGATTTATCTTCTAATAATTTGCATGCTCCTTGAATATCTCCAACACAGAATTGTTCACCAAATTTAACATAGGTAACACTATTTTTATTTCTAACTGCAGCTAAAACTGGAATCTTGATTCCACATCTATCTTTATCTGGTTTAAATTTAGTTAAACAGTTTCTCAAGGTATTTTGTACTCTTACATCTGATGCTTGAGAACTTTCAAGATTAATGATAAGTAATTTAAGGTTATCTATTTCTCTACAATCATCAATTATTAATTGAGTCTTATCACTTTTTTTATCTATTGTTCCCCACACCAACAATCTAGTATCAGTCAAAAGAAATTCTGATAATCTTACATAAGTTTTAGGAAAAACTATTGCTTCGCAACTTCCAGAAAGATCTTCTAACTGAACTATAGCCATTCTATCTCCTTTTCTCGTTGTAATTTGCTTTAAATCAGGAATCATTCCAACTAAAGAGACTTTGGTTCTATCTTTTGTTTCTTCTAACTGCGAAATGCTTATAGGTGATACGAGTTTTGCTGGCTTAGTTAAATGCTTTAGAGGATGATCAGATAAATAAAAGCCTAATAGCTGTTTTTCTAACTTTAATTTCTCAATAAGTGAATAATCATCAACCTTGGCTAATTGTGAATCCGAAAAAGCAACATTAGAAAATTCTTCTTTAGAGTCAAATAGATTTCCTTGGCCAGATAATCTATCACGATTTCTTGAAGAGGCCCACTCAATAACATGCTCAAGATCTGACAATAACTGAGCTCTATTATTATCATTTGAAAACTCGTCTAGTGCTCCACAATGAATAAGAGATTCAAGACTTCTTTTGTTAAGAATATTAGAAGGCAAACGGTCGCACAAATCCGATAATGACTTAAAGGTTCCAAAACTATTTCGGTTTTCAATTATATTTCTTATTGCAGAATCCCCTAAATTCTTAATTGCAGATAACCCGAATAAAATCTGATTATTCTTAATAGTGAAATCAACCCCAGAAAAATTAATGCTCGGAGAAATAACTTCTATTCCCATGGAATAACAATTAGAAATATATCTTTGCATCTTGTCGCTAGAGCCAGAATTAACGCTTAAAAGGGCTGCCATATATGCAACAGGAAAATGGGCTTTCAAAAATGCAGTCTGATAAGTTACAGCACCATAAGCAGTTGAATGGCTTTTGTTAAAACAATATTCTGCAAATAAAACCATCTGATCAAAAAGATCATTTGCTAATTTTTCATTTACACCTTTCTTCATAGAACCATCTACAAAAATATTCCTATGCTTTACCATTTCAGAAACTTTCTTTTTCCCCATCGCTCTTCGAAGTAAATCAGCATCACCAAGAGAATAACCAGCTAGGTCTTGAGCAATTTTCATGATTTGTTCTTGGTAAACCATAATTCCATACGTTTCAGTGAGAATTGACTTAATAAAAGGATGAGGGAAATCAATCTTTTCATTCCCATTTTTTCGATTTATAAATTTAGGTATTAAGCCTGCATCAAGAGGACCAGGTCTATAAAGAGCAAGTATCGAAGAAATATCCTCTAGAGAGTTAGGTTTGAAATCCTTAACGACCTGTTTCATTCCGGAAGATTCAAGTTGAAAAATACCTTCAAGATCTCCTCTTCCGATAAGTTCAAAGGTTTTACCATCATTTTGTGGTATCTCATCAATGTTTATTTTCCTTCCAGTAGATTGATTAATAAGAGAAACTGTCTTTTCAATCATCGTAAGATTCTTAAGACCCAAGAAATCCATTTTCAATAATCCAAGTGATTCGATATCGTCCATAGAATATTGGGTTATTATTTGCCCTTCATTATTTCTTTGAAGAGGTACAAGTTCGTCAAGAGGATCTGATGCGATAACAACTCCAGCAGCATGAACTCCATATGTTTTATTAGTTCCTTCAATTCTTAAAGCCAAATCAACCCATTTTTTCACTCTATTATCATTAATATATTTTTCTCTAAACTCTTGGCTAGGTGAATTCTTGTCAATCATTTCATTTAATTTATATGGTTTTCCTCTTACAACCGGTATTAACTTAGCCAATTTATCCGCTTCTCCATAAGGTATATCTAAAACTCTTGCAACATCTTTTAAAACTGCCTTAGAGGTCATCTTATTGAAAGTAATTATTTGCGCAACTTTATCCTCTCCATAACGATTAGTAACATAATCAATAACTTCATTTCTCCTATCAATACAAAAGTCGGTGTCTATATCTGGCATTGACTTTCTTGCTGGATTTAAAAATCTCTCAAACAACAATCCATGCTCAACAGGATCTATATTTGTAATTTGAAGAGCATAGGCTACTAATGAGCCTGCTGCAGAGCCTCTACCTGGTCCTACAGGGATAGAGTTATCTCTAGCAAATTTGATATAGTCCCAAACAACCAAAAAATAATCTGGGAAGCCCATATCTTTAATAATTTTTAATTCGGAAGATAGTCTTTTTTTATAGTTCTCATCAACTTCCGTAAGATCATTTTTTTTAAGTCTATTTAAAAGGCCTTTATTAGATAATTGTGTGAGAAAAGAAAATGAATCTGTATCTTCCTTAAGAGGGAATTTTGGCATTCTATAATTACCAAACAAATCAAATTCTTCAACTTTCTGAGAAATTTCTACTGTATTGTTAACTGCCTCAATAATTGATTCATCATCAATATGATCTTTAAAAAGTTCAAGCATTTCACTTTCACTTTTAATATATTCTGTACCGGTATATCTCAATCTTTTTTCATCACTTATTAGTTTTCCTGTTAATACACAAAGCAAAGCATCATGTGCTTCAACATCCATGCTTGATAAATAGTGGGCATCGTTGGTTGCGATGACTTTTATTTGATGCTTCTTCCCAATTTTTATTAATTCAACGTTAACAATTCTATCCTCAATAGAACCGTGATCTTGTATTTCTAAATAAAAGTCATCTGCAAATAATTTTTTATACCAAAGGGCTATATCCTCTGCTACGTCTAATCTACCTTTTAAGATAGCCTGAGGTATCTCTCCACCAAGACAAGCTGTAGAAACTATCAGACCATCACTATATTTGTTTAAAAGAGATTTATCAATACATGGTCTAGAAAAAATGCCTCGACCTCTCATCCCATTTAGGTGACTAATTGTTGTTAACTTCACTAAATTCTTATATCCAGTATAGTTTTTTGCTAACACCACCAAATGATATCTTTTTTCTTTTTTTGGTTGAGGATCATCAATAGAACCATTAATCACATACATTTCATTACCAATAATTGGTTTTATACCTTTCTCTTTACACTTCTTGACCAAATCAAGAACACCATACATAACTCCATGATCAGTAAGAGCTATCGATTCCATTCCAAGATCACAAGCTCTATCTACAATTTTTGAAATTTGACTGGCACCATCAAGCAAGCTGTAGTCACTATGATTATGAAGAGGAACGAAAGCCATATTCAAATAATTTATATATATAAGATAGAGAAAATTTCTAAAAGATCTATACTTTGTGATTACAAATTAATTATTAATACAAATTTAAAATAAAGGTCTGTTCTTAATTACCTGAGCATCAATTTCAAAGATATTTGCGGCATTCAATATTCTATCTTCCTCTAATACATTGCCTATTAATTGCATTCCAATAGGTAATCCTCTAGTATCAAAACCACAAGGAATACTAATTGCTGGGAGGCCTGCCAAATTAACAGGAACAGTTAATAGGTCAGACAAATACATTGAGAGTGGATCATTTACAAAATCTCCCTTTAAAAAAGCAGTGGTTGGGCAAGTTGGAGTTAATAAAACATCTACTTTCTTAAAAGCATTATCAAAATCTTTTCTTATAAGTGTCCTAACTTTTTGTGCCTTCTTGTAATAGGCATCACTGTATCCAGCTGACAATGCATAAGTACCTATCAAAATTCTTCTTTGTACCTCATCTCCAAAACCCTCAGCTCTACTTTTTGAAGTCATATCTATAAGATTTGTACCTTCATTCGATCTGTGGCCATATTTAACTCCATCATATCTAGCTAAATTTGCGGAGGCTTCAGATGGTGCAATTACATAATATGTCGCAATTCCATCATTAAATCTAGGACATTCAACTTCAATAATTTCAGCCCCTAAAGCTTGGAATCTATCAACTCCAGAAAGAACAGATTCCTTAACTTCTGGATTAAGCCCTGGGTGATCAAAACATTCTTTAATGATTCCAATTTTTAAACCCTTTATAGATTTATTTAAGTCAGTCAAATAATTCGGTACTGGTTTGTCAAGACATGTTGAGTCAAAGGGGTCTTTACCAGATATTGAATAAAGAATTTCAGCAGCATCTGAGACAGTATTTGTAATTGGGCCAATTTGATCAAGAGAGCTAGCAAATGCTACAAGCCCCCATCTACTAACTCTGCCATAAGTAGGTTTAAGACCTACGACGCCACAAAATGAAGCTGGCTGTCTTATTGATCCTCCTGTGTCAGAACCTATAGCGGCAGCACAAAATCCAGCGGCAACTGAAGCAGCACTACCGCCTGAACTGCCTCCTGGCACTCTATTAATATCCCAGGGATTTGAAGTAACACCAAATACAGAAGTTTCGGTTGAACTACCCATTGCAAATTCATCTAAATTTGTTTTTCCTAAACAAATTCCCCCTGAAGACCATAATTTGCTCGAAGCGGTAGATTCATAAGGAGCGACAAAGCTTTTAAGCATTTTACTTGCACAAGTTGTTGTGACTCCTTTGGTACAAATATTATCCTTTATTGCTATTGGGATCCCCGCGAGAGGAGGCAGTTTTTCTTTATTTTGAATTAATTTATCAATATTCTCTGCTTGCTCAATAGCATTATCTTTTGTAATACAAATATATGAGTTAATTTCAGGATCTTTTTGATCGATTTTTTCAAAGATATCATTAACTAATTCCTTAACAGAAACATTATTACTGGTAATTTCTTTTCTTAAAGAATTAAAATTCATTTTTTAATTTATTTCTTAAATTCAAAGTTATCAAACAGTTAATGGTTCTTCTTTATTGCAACGTACTAAAGTGTGTTTAATATTTTTGGAACCTTCATCAGAAAGATCTTTAATAAAAGAAGACATATTTTCTTTTAAACTACGTTTAGTAATAAATGGGCCGAACCAGTATGTATTACTAGGTTCATCTGTCTCAATTTTAGCCCACCAGGCTAAACCAAGTTTGTTTCCAAAATTTCTAATCAATTTTTTTGGCCTGATTGACCATCAATTCTTGTTAAATTCTATACAATTTTGTAGTGAAAATTCAATAAATTTTTATTAATCATATTAATGTATTGAAACAACAACATTTTAGTGGTCTTTAAAAAAGTAATTTTTAATAAAAATTATTTATCTGTCAAGTAAAATAATGATATTGCAGCCGCCACAGAGGCATTTAAACTTGTAGTCTTACCTTTAAGAGAAATACTTAATATAAAATCGCATTTTTTCTGAGTAAGCAAAGAAATACCTTTATCTTCAGAGCCAACTACAACTACCAAAGGTCCTTTTTCTTTAAAATTTGACATGGATAATTGACCATCTCCAGATAAGCCAACAACAATAAAACCATTTTTCTTAAGTTCATCAAGAGCTCTATTTAAGTTAACAACTCTACTAACGTGAAGGTGTTCTAAGGCTCCTGCAGCTACCTTGGCGACAGTTCCAGTCAATCCTGCAGACCTTCTCTGAGGAATAATTACACCCTTACAATCAAATGCTTCTGCTGATCTAATAATCGCACCAACATTATGAGGATCAGTTATACCGTCTAAAGCGACTAATATAGGATTTGGACAATTTTGTTTAGAAAAATCTATTAATTGCTCTATGGATATTGTTTTAGAGCACGCTAACTGCAATGCAATACCTTGATGTGAGGCTCCATATGTCAATTGCGAAAGTCTGTTCCAAGAAACTTCTTCAATAAGAACTCCTTTTGATTTAAGATCCTTAAGCAAAATATAGAATTTGTCTGAAGAAAAAATTTCCGAAGTGCACCAAATTCTATTAATCGCTCTATCACTACTAAGAGCTTCATAAACCGAATGTTTACCCCATATCCAATCATCAAAATTTCTCTTATTAATAAACTCTTGATGCATATCAGAATTTTTATTAGGAAACTCTGTTTGTGATTTAAAACTTGGATTTCTTCTTTTTAAATAAGAAAAAGTATTATTTTTATCATTTTTTTTTAAATTTTCAACTTTCTTATTTTTAGCGGAATTGTTGAAAAATCTATCATTTTTTTCAGAACTATTTGTATTTTTTGGGTAATAACCAAAATCTGAATTTTTTTTGCGTTCTTTATTATTTTTTCCGCGAAATTTATTTGACGAGTTTTTCATAGATTCAATTCATTTTTAATTCTAAATATTCAAAAAGGGTTGATAATCTTTGAGGATCTTTTAAAAATAGCCAGCCAATAAGAGTTTCAAAACCTGTTGCTCTAGAATATATGGTGGGGTTTGAAGATTTTGGATATCTCTTTGTTTTATTTCTAGCACGCCTAATTAAATCCATTTCATTTGAATTTAACAAATGTTCGATTTGACTTAAAGATTTTGACTGAGATTTTGCTTTTACTTCATTTACTACAGATAAATGGAGGTCTTTAGATTTTAGAGGGTAATGAACATGCCTTAGTCTTTGATGGAGCTCCCATACCGAATCTCCAAGCCAAGCAAGTTGAATAACACCTATATCCTCGGGAGATCCATATGGAACCAAGTTTTGAATCCAATAATTCAATTCTTTAAATAATTTAATGCATCTTCAAGGCTTGACTTCAAGTTAAGAAAATCCCCTAAACGAACAAGTTTAATTGTTTGGGCAACTCTCGAATTGCCAACGACAGAAAAACCAAGTTTTGACTTTTTGCATTCTTTTGAAGTTTGAACAAGTGCTCCCAGCCCCGATGAATCTAAAAAATCTATTTTTGTAAGATCTATAACGAATGGAAGGTCATTTTTTAAATTATTAGTAACAAAAGTCTTAAATTGTTTTTCTGAGAAAGCATCTAGTTGGCCTTTAAAAGTAAAAACCATTATGTTTCTTTTAACCTCAAGGTTTCCTCTTAAAGAAACGGTTAACTTCTGGAAATCTTCTATGATTTATACCTCCAAAAAATTAATTTATCAAATGTAATTATCAAATCAAATGAAAACAATATGTCAACATCTTTCTAACATTAGAGAAACAAATTTTTTAAATAAATAATCTGAATCATGTGGGCCAGGTCCAGCTTCTGGATGATATTGCACACTAAATATAGGCTTATTGTAAACCTCTAGGCCAGCCACAGTATTATCATTAAGGTTATAGTGGGTAATTCTAACTATGTCCTTTGAGAGAGTATGGGGATCAATAGCAAAACCATGATTCTGACTAGTTATCTCAATTTTATTATTTTCACCACAAGGATGATTTAAACCACGATGTCCAAAGGGTAATTTATAAGTTGAACCTCCTAATGCTAATCCAAATATTTGATGGCCAAGGCAAATACCAAACATAGGTATCTGACCATATTCAATGAGAGATTTTGCTAAGTCTATACCTTCAGAAACAGATGAAGGATCGCCGGGACCATTTGAAAAAAACACACCATCAGGCTTGTTAGAAAGAACATCATTTAGAGAAGATCGAGAAGGCAAAACCAAAACTTCACAACCATGGGATACAAGTCTATTTAGAATTGAATTTTTAATTCCAAAATCTATTGCTACTATTTTTAACTTTTTAAAAGATTCGTCATATCTTTTTCTTAGATCAAAAATTGTTTTCGTATGACTTTTCCATATATATTTTTGCTTTGTTGAAACAACTTTTGATAAATTTAATCCCTCCATCTTTGGAGTGTCAGAAATTATCTTTAAACAACTTTCATCAGTTTTATCTAGAGAAGTAATAACTCCATTCATCGCGCCACTAGACCTTAAAATTTTAACAAGAGCTCTTGTATCAATTCCATGTAGACCTATAATATTTTTTTCAACTAACCATTGATTAAAATTCTTTTGTGATCTCCAATTACTGCTATTCGATGAAAAATTTCTAACAATTATACCTTTAACATTAATATTAGATTCTGAATCTTCAAAATTAATACCAGTATTTCCAATCTCTGGATAGGTAAATGTTAATAACTGTCCATAATAACTTGGATCAGTAATAACTTCTTGATATCCAGTCATTCCCGTATTAAAAACTATTTCACCAATGGCTGTACCAGAAGCACCAAAAGAGAATCCTGGGAAAACAATTCCATTACTTAAAACTAATTTCGCGTTTTTCTTATATGGATTAATCATCAATTTGAAATTAACTAATTTGCAGATAAATAATTTTTTAAAAGTAAAAACTTATTCCAAGGATCTCCTTGTTTTATAGAAAATAAAGCCTTTTTAAATCCTTCTTTTAAATCATCCTCAATTCCTGCTGCCCAAAGCACTAAAGCAGAGTTCAAGGCAACTACATCAATATGAGATTTTTGTCCGGAACCATTTAAAACAGACTTTAATATTTCCTCGTTAGAATCAATATCAGAAACCACAAGTTTTTCGTTAGTAATATTTTCATGGTTAAAGTCTGTTATATTTATTTCTGAAAACCGCAATTCACCATTTTCAACAAATATTAATTTATTTTCTCCTTGAAGCGAAGCTTCATCAAGACCGCCAGAACCATAAACAACTATTGCTCTGTTCATACCCATTTTTAAAAGCGCACTACCCATAGGTTTCAAAAGATCCTCAGAAGCAACCCCCAAAACTTGCGCATTGGGTCTTAAAGGATTTACTAATGGTCCAAGTTGATTAAATACTGTCCTTATTCCAAGGGTCTTTCTTAATGGCGCTAGTTTTATTAGAGATTTATGCCAAACAGGTGCGAACAAAAAAGTTATTCCAATTTCACTTACAGCTGTGATTACTTTTTCTAATGAACAATTTAAATCTAAGCCAAGATTCAACAAAACATCAGCAGAGCCAACTTTCCCACTAGCACTTTTATTTCCATGTTTTGCAATTTTTACCCCACAAGATGCAGCTACAAATGCTACTGCAGTTGAAATATTGAATGTATTAGCTCCATCACCCCCCGTTCCACAAGTATCTACTAAATACAAGTTTGGTCTTGGTGCTGGCAATTCGCAAACATTTAAGAGTTCCTCAGCCATAGAACTTAGTTCGACACCTGTAGAACTCTTAGCTCTCAAAGCACTCAAAAAAGCTCCTGTTTCAACATCTGAAATTTCATCATTAAGCCATCTTTTCATTAAAGATTTAGAAGTTAATTCATCAAGGTCCCTTCCCTCCAACAAATTATTTAGTATTTCAGCGTTTGATAGATTAGAAGACATTTATTTATTGAAGAAAAATTATGCAGATAAAATTCAATTTGAGGTATCAAAACCTGAGCCAACTAAACCTTTATTTGTATTAGAAGGCCTGAAGCTTTTTGACCAAATATTTTTTGTTTTCGAAAAAAGTTCATTTTTAGTGATCTTCCAAAAATTTAAAATTTTTTCAATATCGTTTTTAATTTCAATTTCGCCTGGGAAATTGGTATAACGATTTATTAACCTAGCTAAATTTATATAGTCAAGATCTTCTGGTGTTTTTTTAATGATAAGTGAATCTATAATGATTTTGTCTGTTTCATGTAATGGATGAGTTTGCTCGTTACCCATAAATAAATACTGAATCATTTATAAAATTAGCTCACATATTCAAAAATGAAACATTATCTTAATCATATCGGCAAAATCAAATGAAAAATTTAAAGATAAAAGTTATATCTAAATACCTAAGACCCTACAAAAGAGAATTCTTATATGGAGCTTTAGCTCTCTTGATGGTAAATATACTGAGTGTTGTAATACCCTTAGAAGTAAAAAATATAATTGACCAATTACAAAAGGGATTTTCTTCCGATTTTGTTATTTCTAAATCTTTATGGTTAATATTTTTAGCAACTTGTATGGGTTTAATAAGATTATTTTCAAGACAGATAGTCTTCGGTATAGGTAGAAAAGTAGAAGTAAATCTTCGTCAAAAACTTTTTGACCATTTACTTATACAAGATCCAGAATGGATCAAAAAAAAAGGAAGTGGAGACATTATTAGTAGAGCCACAAGTGATGTTGAAAACATACGAAGACTTTTAGGTTTTACAGTTTTAAGCTTGTGCAACATTGTCTTAGCTTATTCATTCACTATTCCTTCAATGTTTTCGATTAATAAGACATTAACAGTATCAGCTTTAATGATATTTCCATTAATCCTTGGAATTGTAAGTCTATTTGGTGGCAGAATGGTTAAACAAAGGAAAGCTCAACAAGAATCATTATCAAAACTTAGTGATCTAATACAAGAAGATTTATCTGGTATAAGCGCCATTAAAATTTATGCACAAGAGAATGCTGAGAAAAATGAATTTAATATATACAATAATGACTATCGAAATTCAGCGATAAAACTTGCAAGAACAGCGAGCACTCTATTCCCTTTGTTACAAGGGATTTCCTCAATTTCGTTATTGATATTATTATCACTAGGTACTTTTCAATTAGAGAGTGGATTTATTTCGATAGGTGGTTTAGTAGCTTTAATTCTTTACGTAGAAAGACTTGTCTTCCCAACAGCTCTATTAGGTTTTACCATAAATACTTTTCAGCTTGGTCAAGTAAGTTTAGATCGTGTTGAAGAAATCTTTCAGAACAATCCGAATATTGTTGATAGAGCAGAAACTAAATTTTTAAAAAGGAAGGTTAAAGGATTGATAGAAGCAAAAAATTTAACAATTAAGTATCCAGGATCAAAATTTAATTCATTAAATGGTCTCAATTTTAAAATTTATCCTGGAGAACTTATAGCAATAGTTGGCCCAGTAGGTTGTGGCAAGACAACATTAGCAAAGTCTCTAGGACGGACTATTGAAATTCCAGATAATCAACTATTTTTAGACGAAAATGATATAAAATCCTTAAAATTAAGTGATCTTAGAAAAAACATTTCAATCGTTCCTCAAGAAGCATTCTTATTTACTTCTACAATCTCTGAAAACATAAGTTTTGGAGAACCCAAAGCTTCTAAATATGTAGTTAAAGAAAGCGCTACAAAAGCTGGATTAATTGATGATATCAATAGTTTTCCAGAAAGGTTTAAAACTATTGTTGGTGAAAGAGGTATTACATTAAGTGGTGGACAAAGGCAAAGAACTGCATTAGGTAGAGCACTTCTTGTCAATTCTCCTATTGTTGTTATTGATGATGCTTTAGCAAGCGTAGACAATAAAACAGCAGCAAGAATAATAGATGAAATGAGTGATAGAAGTAATAAAACAATTATAATGATCAGTCACCAACTTTCTGTTGCAGCTACCTGCGATAGGGTTTTAGTAATGGATAAAGGAGAAATAGTACAAGAAGGGACTCATAAAGATTTAGTAAAAGTGAACGGGATATATAAACAACTTTGGGAGAGAGAACTAGCTACCAGAATTGTTAAGAGCTAAAAATAATTTTTTTTCTTATAATAAATAGATTTAAATTATGTTTAAATTTTTGAAAAACATCATGAATAATAATGAGGTAAATTTAAATAATGATGCTTATTCATTACATAGAATATTAAAAACAGATATCCAAAAAGATACTGATGTATATGAAGATGAAATTTTTTTTGGATGTGGTTGTTTCTGGGGATCTGAAAAATGTTTTTGGAAACTTCCTGGAGTTATAACCACTTCTGTAGGTTATGCTGGAGGTGAAAAAATTAACCCCACTTATTATGAAGTATGTTCTGGCTTAAGTGGTCATTCAGAAGTTGTAAGAGTTATCTGGGATAAAAGGGAAATTGATGTAAGTGATTTATTAAAAATGTTTTGGGAATGTCACGACCCTACTCAAAAAAACAGACAAGGTAATGACATGGGGACCCAATATAGATCAGCGATATACTACAAAAATGAAAATAATATTAAAACCATATTAGCCAGTAAGGAACAATATCAAACGGAACTTAGCAAAAAAAATCTTGGTTTAATTGAAACGGAAATAAAAATGATTGATTCATATTTTTTTGCGGAACAATACCATCAACAATATCTTGCATCAGCAGGAAGCAGGCAGTATTGTTCCGCTTCACCTACAAAAGTCAAGTTAGGAGTTTTTACTGGAAGCAACTATAAATTAGAAGACCATATATGGGAAAACTTTAATTGGGAAGTTGACAAGTGTGTATTGAGATCTGATAACAATCCTATAAAGAATAACATTTAAATCAATCTAATCTTTATAGTAAAGACACGGGGCGTAGCGCAGTTTGGTAGCGCACCACTTTGGGGTAGTGGGGGTCGTGGGTTCAAATCCCGCCGTTCCGATTATTTATCGTCTTCATTTATAAGCGATTTGTATAGTTTATATGAACTTATGCCTACTGCTATGAAGGTAAAAGATGAAAAAAAAGCTAAAACCAATATAGTAAGATTTGAAACTTCCACTTCGCCTAGTTGGAAAGATATAAAAATGTTCATTAGAAAGAATTTTTTTAAAACCTTAACACAATTGCAAAAAATTTTTTTTTACTTCTAGTTATAAATTCAAAAGAATTACAACACCAAAAATAACTCTATAGATAATAAATATTTTCAACCCATTGGAAGAAAAATACTTTAATAATAAATCTATAGCTAATAATGATGACAAAAATGATGTAATAAGACCAACAAAAAGAGGGAGAAATCCCAATGAGAAAAATTCATTAAAAGAAGAAATAAACTCAACAATCGCAGTAAGAGAGATAGCTGGCAGCCCTAAAAGAAAAGAAAATTTCGCGGCATCGCCTCTTTCCCATCCTGTTATTAGGGCGCTAGAAATAGTAATCCCCGATCTTGAAACACCAGGAAAAATAGCAAATGCCTGAAAAAATCCTATAAAAAAACTATCTGAATAATTATGGTTTCTAATATTAAGAGAACCTCTTTTCGAACTATCTGCCAAGTACATAAAGATAGCCATTAGAAATGAGACTAAAGCTATTGATAAATTTGAACGAAAAACGTTATAAAAAAAAGAAGGGATAAATATTTTTATACTCCCACCTAGCAAAATAATTGGGATAGTACCGACCAAAATTGACCTTAATAGTTTTTCATGTAAGAGAAATTCAAGAAATTTTTTGGAAGATTGACTTCTAAAATTAAAAAAATCATTCCTAAAATACCAAGCTATAGCAAAAACACTTCCAAGTTGAATAGTAGCGGATAAAGATGCTCCAGGATCATCAACACCTAAAAAAAGAGATATAACTTTTAAATGAGCTGTACTACTTACTGGAATAAACTCTGTCAGCCCTTGAATAAATCCATATAAAATAAATTTTAAATATTCCAAAAAATTATTAATTTACCAAATTAATTTATTAATAACAATATACATTTAAAAATTTAAAGCTGGTAAATATAATCAAAAAAATCTATTTTTAGTATTATTTTTTTTGTTTTTACTTAATCTTTTCTGATTCTTCAAAAGCTAACTATTGGTAATAATTGGACTTATAGAAATGGCCCTGAAGGAATGCCATAAGTTAGTAAAATAACATGTCATTAATTTAGATTATATTCCTAGCGAAAGGTTTAGATAAATTTAAAAAGCAGATAAAAATTACTAATAGTAATAAATTTCTGTTTAAAAATTTGATATCAGATGGGCCTGTTTATTTAGTTGTGATTAATAATAAAGTTACCTTTTAACATCGTGTGCACAGCCATCACCTTTATAATTTTCACTTTCGTAGAAATCATTTTTTGTCCCAAAATAAACAGTTAATAAAACGAAAGGTAAGCTTAATATAAATAAAATAGTTGTTAAATCCATGGCGTAAACTTATACAAGAAGGTTATGAAAAATTAAAATAACAATTTGTTCATTAACTTATGTTTAATAATCTGTAGGTCCTTTAATACCAAGATAAAAGAAGGCTCCTAGCCCAACTAAAAGTAAAACTCCTGCGATAGCTGCAGAAGGAACAAAACCACCTATTGCAAAGGATGAAAAATAATACATCTATAAAACTAAAACTAGTTTGATAATATCAATAAAAACAAGGTATTTGTAAAAAATTTTGAGTCGAAGACAATTAGAAAATATCTGTTTTAAGCAACTAAAGTCGAATCTTCATTATCAGCAGAAATTCTTATTCTCTCTTCCAACTTGGGGCCATATAATTCATTTCCCCAGATTTCAACTCTTGAATCATTTGGAGCCATAAAAGTAATAATGTCAGTGGGAAATAAAACTCTCTCTAAGAAAAAATTTGATGGACCAACACATCTCAAAACCACCATCCTACAGCCTTCATTTTTGTAAGAAAACTCAACCATCCCTATACATCAAAACAATAACAATTAAACACTATTAAGAGCTATAAAAATTGTATAAAAAATTACTGAAAAAAAAGAAATTCAGAAACGCTATAAATTTAATCCAGCCTCAACTAAGTTTCTTTCTTGATCAATTAATAAAAGCGCGTAGGATTTTATAACATCAAAACTTTTATGAGGAATTGAGACATTAAGCATTCTCAAGAAATTAGATAATTTTTCATCTTTAAGGGCGTTACCTTTCTGTAAAAACATTTCTTTTTCCTGATTTGTTTTCCATATATTCATATATTCAATCTTCAAGGGCTTTAGGTGCCAAATATTGTCTATTAAAGTCCAAATTTTTAAATATTCGTTTAGGTTATTTTGAATTTTTAATACATAAGATGATTCATGTAGACTCAAATTTGTTGTATTTATGGGTTGATCAGTTATGTCAATAGAATAAGGTTTTATTCCCAAAAACCATCCCTCAAGAATTAATAAATCAGGATTATCTGTTCTCCAATGAGATCTATCTCCTAAACCATTTCTTAAAGATTTATCGAAAACTGGTACATTTAATTCTCCATTTATCTTCCAATTTAATAATTTTTCATGCATTAATTTTACTGAGTGACTCCCAGGAAACCCTCTTGAAACATTCCAAGGGTTATTCTTAATTGCTAATTTCATTTCATTTGATGGTAGATAAAAGTCATCAATTGAAATAACAGCAATTTTGAAGTTTAATTTTAAAGAAATAGCTTCGAGCCATTTTCCTAGTGTTGTTTTACCTGTACCAGGTAAAGCAGAGATTCCGATTATTTTTCTATCAGAAAAATTATTTTGAAATTTATAAGCTTGAGATAAAAGAGGTAAAGCTAAACCCCAAATCCAATCATCATTTACTTTATTGTTCCAATATTGATCAATTGAAAGAATGTTTCTTTTATTATTCCAAAAATTGAACCAATCATCCAATGATTTCCAACCAATATCAATAATTAATTTTTCAAATTTATCAAAAGGAAAATTAATATCTAATTCTTTCATCTTTCTAAGTTAGTTTTTGCTTATTTATCAATTTATTAATTTCATTTTTCCAACCATATCCATTTGGTTCAGAAGCTAAAGTAAATTCCAAATCTTTTAATTGATTTAGTAAATTTAAGTTAGGTCCATCTATTCCGGGAATAACGATTTTAATATCTGAGTTTAAAAGTAGAGGCAAATCATTTGGAGAATCGCCTAAACCTATAATTTTAATATTTTGAACATTTGAATATTCTTTAAGAGCATTTATTGCTTTACCTTTATTTGATTTTGTAGATAATAAGTGACTCATTCTATTTCCCTTAAAAATATCAACATTGAACTTTTTACAACAGATATTAATTTTCTCTTCTAAATAACTTGGCGGATTTAAAAAAGGCATGCTCCAATGCCTATCACGCATTAAGTTCAATGAGTTGCCTTCTAAACCAGTGAGCTGAGTAGCTTCTTTATCATTGAGGTTATTAAGGGGAGTAAGTTTATAATCGATTTCACAAGAAATAAAATTTAAGATTTCTTCAAGAAGTTCGTATTTTAAACCAAGAATAATTTCTCCATTTACTCTTTTAAGAGATTCACCATATATTGCCGCTCCATTTTCAACAATATAAGGATCCGTCAAGTCAAGTTCATTTCTAATAACTTTTACTTCAGAAGCGGTTTTGCTCGTACAAAGAATTACGGGTATAGATAATTTTTGTAGTTTTTTTATAGTTTCTTTAGCTGGAGATAAATCATATGAATGATCCATTAAAGTACCATCTACATCACTTACCACCCAAATAGGAGATTTTTCTATCATTTTATAAAGCACTAAGCCAAATTACTTGAAAAGGATCAAGACTAATATTTTTGCAATTGTATTTAGTGGATGTTAAAAAATCATGAGTATTGAACTCATTATCAATTAAATTTGGTAAATCATTATCATTCAATTGATAATTAATTTTATTATCAGTCATATTATGGATTGCAAATACTGAATTAGGACCTTTACTTCTTTTAATTACAACAATATCACTTCTACCTTTAGACAAACATTTCATTTGTGAACAAGGGTGAAATTGCTTTAATTTTGATCTGACATCCATAGCATTGCGAAGATATTTTAAGTTTTTATTAGCATTAGATTCAGGATTATTTAAAACGGCTAAAAGATTTTCTGATTTGAACTTTTCTCTATTAAGGTCTCTTCTTTGACCTGTCATAGAAAAACTTTTGACATCATTTTCTGAAGCTAACAATGCTGGCAAATAAAATGCGGGGACCCCTTTCAGAGCCATCACTAATAATTGACTCAAAATAAATCTCTCATATTGAAATCTTTTAACATCCCTACTAGAATCTTCCATTGCGCTCCACCAACTAATATTCAATTCATAGGGTTTGTCATTACCATTTGATAAACGTCTATGACTTACCAATCCTCCCCTTTTTTCACAATTAATTAATAAATCTTTAATTCTCTGCTCATTCATTAAACCCTCAAGAGCTCTTAAACCAACTCCATCATGTGATGCAGTGAAATTAAATAATGTAGTATCGTCAGGTAGTATTGGCCAATCAAATATCCATGAGTTTAGGATATCAGCTCTCGAAGTAATAATTGCCTCTAGGAGAAGAGGAGGCAATGGGAAATTATATGCCATATGAGCTTCATCATCAGTAATAAGATAAGATAGATTTTCCTTCTGAGGAACATTAGTTTCTGTTATTAAAACTCCATCTTTGAGAAGATTATTTAAAAGAACTCTTAAGAGTTTCACAATTGAATGCGCTTTAGGTAAATGCAAGCAAGTTGTCCCTGACTCTTTCCAAATAAAGCCTACAGCATCAAGCCTGAACCATTTAATTCCATTAGATAAATATTTTATAATTAAATTTAAGAACTCAAGAGTCATTTTTGGATTATGCCAATTCAAATCAATTTGATCTGGACCAAAAGTTGTCCAAACCTGTTTAGGACCATCTTCAGTATTTATTTGAGAAAACAAAGAGGAACTTCTAGGCCTAACTACATTTGACCAGTCAAGATTTTGTTTCGGTGAAAAAACATTTAATAAACCAGGTTCTTGGGATTTAATAAATTGTTGAACCCATAAGTGAGATGATGAGACATGGTTTAGTACTAAATCAGCCATCAAGTCATGATTTTTAGAAATACTTTTGAGATCATCCCAACCACCAAATTTTTCTTCTAAAGAATCATAACTTGAAACTGCAAAACCTCCATCACTTGTAGATTTCAAAAAAGGAAGAATATGTACAACTTTAGAAAGACTGCCAAAATATTTACTTAAAAACTCATTTAGAGTTAATAATGTTGCCTCACCATTTTTATAAATACTATCTGCATAAGTTATCAAAACAGAATGAGATTCATTCCACCTTTCCTTATCTTTTATTTCTTCATAAGCAGATTTCTCTGAGAAATCATCTAAAATCTGTAATAATTGATCTGAAATAAAATTAATTTCTTCTGTAGTATTATTTGTATAAATTGTTTTTAACAATTTATCAATTTTTAATCTATCTAATTTTTTCTCTGAATCAATTTGCTTCACTTTGAAAAAATCATCGAAGTATTAATACTATTCTGCACATCAATTAGAAAATGGACTTTCAACAAGGTTTAATCACAACAATACATGAATATGGAGTTACAAGAAATTTACTTAAAGAATTAAACAAAAGTCTTAAAAAAAGATCAACTAGTATTCTAATACCTTGCTTGTATGAAGAATTTGAGCGTCCAGCATTAAAAGATATAAGAGAAGTTTTAAAAGGCCTTTCAGGCTTAAATGAATTAGTTATTGCTCTTTCTGCAAAAACTGCTGAGCAAGTTAAATCAGCGAAATCATTTTTTGACTCAATGCCATTTCCAGTTCATGTTCAATGGACTAATTCTCCCTCAGTAATAGAACTATTAAAAAGCCAAGAAAAAAATGGGTTAGAACTTTTAGGAACTCCAGGAAAAGGATGGGCTGTATGGCAAGGCATAGGAGTTGCGACGAGAAAATCAGAAGTTGTTGCTCTTTTTGATGCTGATATAAGAACATTTAGTCCTTTGTATCCTTCAAGAATGATACTTCCACTTCTGGATGAATCATATGGAATATCATATGTAAAGGCTTTTTACAGCAGGTTATCCTTAGAAACCAATCAATTGCAAGGTAGAGCAACAAGATTATTTGTGGGCCCCCTATTGGCAAGTCTCGAGCAGTTAGTAGGGAACGGTCCTTTTTTACAATATCTTCAATCATTTAGATATCCATTGGCAGGTGAGTTTGCTTTTACTAAAGACCTTGCGATGAATTTACGAATTCCTTGTGACTGGGGTTTAGAGATAGGTTTATTATCAGAGGTTTATAGAAACGTAAGAACCTCCAAAATAGCCCAAGTTGACCTAGGTTTGTTTGATCATAAACATAAGAATATTGGTGATTCATCTAAAGAAGGATTGCAAAAAATGTGTACTGAAATACTTTCAAGTGTTTTAAGAGGTCTAATGGAGCATCAAGCAGAGACATTAACAAGTACTCAACTAGCAACTCTAGAAGTTCTCTACAAAAGAGTTGGGGAAGATCGGGTAAAAAAATTTGGATTAGATTCAGCAGTTAATCAACTTCCATACGATAGGCATGAAGAAGAGCTGTCAGTACAAAAATTTGCGAAACTATTGAGACCTGCTACAGAAAATTACCTAGCTTGTCCTACGACCCAGCAATTACCAAGTTGGTCAAGAGTTCTATCTTGTGAGAATAAACTGCAAGAAGATTTGGCAATTGCTGGGACACAAGATATAAAGACAACTAAAAAAGAGTTAATTAAAAACTTCTAAAGCAAAAAGTACCTTTGAGCCATTGGGACTTCATCAAGAGGTTCACAAGTAAGGAGTTCCCCATCAGAAAAAACTTCGTAAGTTTGAGGGTCAACTGAAATATTTGGTAGTTTACTATTAAGTTTTAAGTTTGATTTATTGATATTTCTGGTATTTTCTACAGCAATGCATTTTTTTTGTAAGTCTAATTTATAGGGAATATTTTGATCAATTGAATTTTTACTTAAAAAGGTAAAAGAACTCTTAATTAGAGATTTGCCAAAACTTGCAAACATAGGCCGACCATGTACAGGGCCTGGAGTAGGAATTGAAGCATTTGCATCACCCATTTGGGACCAAACTATAGATCCTCCTTTAACAACTAATTCAGGCTTCACAGCAAAAAAAGAAGGTTTCCACAATACTAAGTCTGCAATTTTTCCCTTTTCTATAGACCCTACATATTTATCAATACCATGAGCTATTGCAGGATTAATTGTAACTTTAGAGATATATCTCTTTACTCTGTAATTATCGTTCCTATCAGAATCCTCTGCTAATGGACCCCTTTGGACTTTCATTTTATGAGCTGTTTGAAAAGTTCTTGTTATTACTTCCCCAACTCTTCCCATAGCTTGAGAGTCACTAGCAATAATGGAGAATGCGCCTAAGTCATGAAGGATATCCTCAGCTGCAATGGTCTCTCTTCTTATCCTTGATTCAGCGAATGCAATATCTTCTGGAATTTTAGAATCTAAATGATGACAGACCATTAGCATATCAAGATGTTCCTCTAATGTGTTTCTCGTATAAGGTCTTGTTGGATTTGTACTACTTGGAAGGACATTTTTTTCTCCACAAACTTTAATAATATCTGGGGCATGACCACCGCCCGCTCCTTCAGTGTGAAAAGTATGAATTGTTCTACCTGCAATAGCATTAATGGTATCTTCAACAAAGCCTGCCTCATTTAAGGTATCGGTATGAATACAAACTTGAACATCAAAGTTATCTGCAACATTTAAACAAGAATTTATGGTAGAGGGAGTCGTACCCCAATCCTCATGAAGCTTTAATCCGCAAGCACCAGCTTCAACCTGATCAATAAGATTGCTCTCGTTTGTTGAGTTTCCTTTTCCAAAAAAACCCAAATTCATGGGAAATGCCTCTGCAGATTGAAGCATTCTTGAAATATGAAAAGAACCAGGAGTACAAGTAGTAGCATTTGTGCCAGTTGCAGGACCAGTTCCTCCTCCCAACATAGTTGTGATTCCAGAAGCTAGTGCCGTTTCAATTTGTTGGGGACATATAAAATGTATATGGGTATCTATTGAACCTGCAGTAAGAATATGGCCTTCTCCTGCTATTACTTCTGTTGATGCGCCAATAACAATATCAACATTATCTTGGATATCAGGATTACCAGCCTTACCAATTCCGAAAATCATTCCATCTTTTATACCCACATCAGCTTTAATAATTCCCCACCAATCTACTATCAAAGCATTAGTTATTACGGTATCTACTGCTCCATCAGCTCTTCTTACTTGAGACTGTCCCATCCCATCTCGAATAACTTTACCTCCACCGAATTTAACTTCATCTCCGTATGTAGTTAAATCCTTTTCTACTTCTATAAAAAGTTCGGTATCAGCAAGCCTTACTCGATCTCCGGTTGTGGGTCCGTAAGTTTGCGCATAAGTATTTCTGTCAATTTTATAGGACATAATTTTAAGTATCTAAAGAACCGTTAACCAATGAATTAAAACCATTTGCAATTCTTAAACCTGAATATGGAACTAATTTGACATCAGTAGTATCTCCAGGTTCAAATCTAATTGCTGTTCCTGCAGGAATGTCAAGACGAAAACCAAGTGTTATCTCTCGATCAAAAATTAAAGCCTTATTAGCTTCAAAAAAATGATAATGAGATCCAATTTGTACAGGTCTATCTCCAGAATTAGAAACTTTTACTGTTTTAACCTCCTTACCAAGATTTAATTCGATTTCACCTTGTTCAGAAATTATTTCTCCAGGAATTAAATTGCTCATAATTAGTTAATCGGATTGTGAATAGTAACTAACTTTGTTCCATCAGGGAAAACTGCTTCTATTTGAACTTCATCAACCATTTCAGGAATGCCCTCCATAACTTGTGATTTTGAAAGCCAGGTAGTTCCCTCTGACATTAATTGACTTACACTTTTCCCATCTCGAGCTCCTTCAAGAACTTGAAAACTCAAAAAAGCAATTGTTTCAGGATAATTAAGTTTAAGACCTCGACCAAGCCTTCTTTCAGCTAAGAGCGCAGCAGAAAAAATTAATAATTTATCTTTTTCTTGAGGTGAAAGATGCATAATAAAAAATTAATCTATAAATTCTTAAAAAAGGTTCTTTCTGAACATAATTAATAATTCATAGAATCTTGTAAAGGCCATACACCTTGATATTTTGGCTTACAAAATCCACAAACAGACCTAATTTGTTTCCAAATACAAAAAAAACATTTTCTAGCATCTTGAGAAGAACTTCCTAGGAATCGTACAGAGATGCCATTTTCAAGGATTCCAATAGATAAATTATTATTAGTTTCATTGAAAATCTTTTTTATATTTCTCACAAGATTATTTATTTTTGACTTGGAAAAATCTTTTTCGCAAATCCAAATTAAGGATCCAAAAACGGGCATGTAATCCATACCTGACTTGGCCACAAAACTTGCCTTAGATAATTCAATCTGATCAACATATTCATAATCATCAAGTAAATCATTTTTTCTCACAATTTCTAATTTTGACCTAAAAACTCCACTCTCAATAGATTCTCCGGAAGAAGACCTTCCAAGTCTTATTAAATCGGTAAATAAAAAACTTGAAGTTTCTGAAATAGATACTTTAAAAATTTGCTCATATAAACCATTTGCAAAGATGATTGTTTCTTGGGGAAGATACTCTAAATGAGAATTGTCAAGAATGTTTATGAGATTCTTTTGCTTTGAAAAACTTCCTTTTGGATTTATTTTAGATCTTCCAACTGATCCATATACTTTCTGAGCTGAAGAAGTAGTCAACAAAACTTTAGAGTTTTTTTCAAGGTTTACTTCAAAATCGAGTAAATCACCTCCTACCAATCCACCTGCAGTATGTAGAACAGGCAAAATGCATCTGCCCTCTTGATCATGAGTAGACTTTAATAACTTATAAGGAGAAGTTGATTTAGATTTAAAGATTGTTTTATCAACATTTCCTAAACTTGCTTTATTATTGAAAAAATTTAAGAAACAATTACCTTCCCATGAAGTTTTAATCATAAATTGTTTTCTTTAATTACTAAATTAAAGTAACTAAAAATTTTGATTATGAGAATGAATAAACAAATTGTTGTAACTGATTGGATTGAGGGAAAACCGTCATTAGGTTCTTTTTTGAAACTTACCTTAAGTTCAGATGAAAGAGGAATCTTACGAGGTAAAAGATTAACTGATTGTGATCAAGAAATAATTTTACAATTACCTAGAAAGGGCAAATTAAATGATGGAGATATTCTTTCAACTAATAAGTCCAATTTTTATGTAGAGATAATTGCCAAAATAGAAGATTTAATTGAAATAAGTTCAAATTCTAAAATTGAGCTTATTAAAACAGCTTATCATCTAGGAAATAGGCACGTGGAATTAGAAATCGAAGAAGGCATTCTTTTAACAAAAAGTGATTCTGTTATTAAAAATATGCTTCTTAATTTTAAAGTTGATGTAAAAAATACCAAGAAAAAGTTTTTTCCTGAAAGAGGTGCCCATTATCATGAGTAAAAGTCACTTATTAAAATATTTATTAATAAGTCCTAACTTACCTGTTGGAGGATTTTGTTATTCAGAGGGAATGGAGAGTTATCTTCATAAAAAAAATTTAAAGGACTCAAATTCGGTAAAAGAATTAATAATAAATGAAATAAAAATTGGCCAGATCAGACTAGATGCAAAACTTTTATTAGTTTTTTTTGACATTTTCAACGAGATAAACGACGGCAAAAACTTAAAAAGTAATTTACAAAAGCTATTGAGTTTGGACAAATGGATCCTCTCATCAAAAGACTCTCTCGAAATGAGAGAACAACAAATTCAAATGTCAAAATCTCTCTTTGATTTAACCAAAGAATTTGGATTTGAATATCTATATGAAAATAATAAAAAAAGCTCCTGGTCATTAGCGTGGAGTTGGGCTTGTTATTGTTTTGAAATTACTCGATTAGAAATGGTTGAGAATTTTTTCTACGCTTGGAGTGCAAACCAACTTAGTGCAGCATTAAGAATTATTCCTATTGGATCAACAAAAGCACAATTAATTCAGAGGGACTTATTAATAATAATTTCAAAAGTTTCTAAAGAAATTATGGACAAAGAAATTGGTGACATCTATTTTGGCAATGTAGGTTTAGCTATGGCACAACAAAATCATAATGACCTTTATACAAAACTTTTTAGAAATTAATTTATGAGCAGCAAATTGAGAGTGGGAGTTGCTGGACCTGTTGGTTCAGGAAAAACTGCATTAGTAGAAACTCTATGCTTAAACCTGAAAAAAAATTATGAGATAGCAGTTGTTACCAATGATATTTACACTAAAGAAGATGCTAATTTTCTAATAAATAAAAAAGTTTTAGAGGAAGGAAGGATTATTGGTGTAGAAACAGGAGGTTGTCCTCATACAGCGATAAGAGAGGATTGTTCCTTAAATAAAAATGCAGTTTTAGATTTAGAAAATAAATATAATCCATTAGATTTTGTTTTTGTAGAAAGTGGAGGTGATAATTTAGCATCTAGTTTTAGTCCAGAACTTGTAGATCTATCAATATATGTAATCGATGTATCTGCCGGAGACAAAATCCCTAGAAAAGGGGGGCCAGGGATAACAAGATCAGATTTGCTATTAATAAACAAAATTGACTTAGCAGATATGGTGGGTGCAGATTTAAATATTATGAAAAGTGATACGGAATTCATGAGAAAAGGGAAACCTTGGTTTTTTACCAACCTTAGTAGCGGCAAAGGAGTTGAAGAAATAACTCATTTTTTAGAATCACATATACCAAACAATCGAATCGAGAAAAATGTCCATTACTAATATATTGGATTCAACAAAAAGTTACGTACGATACAAAACGAATCCTCACTCATTAATAACTTTTATTTTATCCCCCTAAAGAGGGTCAATTACTTAATTTATCCTAATTCATGAGAATTTCAAGGCGTATTTTGGCAGGATTAGCTACTGCCTCACTTGCTGTTACTGCAACTTCATGCGGTGGAGGCGGAACCTCCGGAAGTTTCGATGACACAGTAACCGTTGGTATTTTGCATTCGTTATCTGGAACAATGGCAATTTCTGAATCAACACTCGTTGATACTGAAAAAATGGCTATTGAAGAGATAAATGCTGCTGGTGGTGTAAAAGTTGGCGGTAAAAGCTACAAAATAGAATACATAGTTGAAGATGGTGCATCTGACTGGCCTACTTTTGCTGAAAAATCTAAGAAACTTATTGACCAAGACGGAGTACCTGTCGTATTTGGTGGTTGGACTTCTGCGAGTAGAAAAGCAATGTTACCAGTCTACGAATCAAAGGATGCCTTCCTTTACTACCCAATTCAATATGAAGCTCAAGAATGTTCTAACAACATTTTCTATACAGGGGCCACTCCAAACCAACAGTCAGAACCAGCTACAGATTTCATGTATAAGCGTTCTCCCGCAGCTGGTGGAGATTTCTTCCTTGTAGGTTCTGATTATGTTTTCCCAAGAACTTCAAACACAATTACAAAAGCTCAAGTAGCTCAGTTGGGGGGTAAAGTTGTTGGAGAAGATTACCTTCCATTAGGAAATACGGAAGTTGCTCCAATTATCTCAAAAATCAAAAAGGCGCTTCCTAAAGGTGGAATAATCATTAACACACTTAATGGTGACCAAAACGTTGCATTCTTCAAACAGATTCAAGACGCAGGTATCACACCTTCAAGTGGCTACTACGTAATGAACTATTCAATTGCTGAAGAAGAGATTAGTACAATTGGTCCAGAGTTCCTTGAAGGTCACTACGGCGCTTGGAACTACATGATGTCAATTGATACTCCCGCATCTAAGAAATTTGCTGAAAGTTTCAAGAAAAGATGGGGAGCTGATCGTGTTGTAGCTGATCCTCAAGAATCTGCCTATAATATGGTCTACTTGTGGAAACAAGCAGTTGAAGATGCTGGAACATTCGACGACAACGCAGTAAGGGAAGCTCTAGTTGGACAAAAGTTTGATGCCCCACAAGGTCCTGTTGAAGTCATGCCTAATCACCACTTATCTCAAACAGTAAGAATTGGAGAGATTAATGCAGAGGGTGGATTTACAATCCTTGAAGAGACAGGAGTTGTTCTTCCTCAAGCATGGAACCAAAAGCATCCAAGTTCTAAAGGATTTGCATGCGATTGGACAGATCCTTCAAAAGGAGAAAAGTATAAGCTTTAATATAATTAAAACCTATACTTCAAAATAAAAGGAGGTTAACACCTCCTTTTATTTTATATAATCAAATATTTTATTTTTCTAAATTGGAGTTACTTCTCGATAGTCTTTTTAATGGTGTTGCAATCGGATCTGTACTACTTGTTGCTGCATTAGGTCTAGCAATTGTTTTTGGTCTTATGGGTGTAATAAATCTTGCCCATGGAGAACTTATGATGCTTGGGGCTTACACAACATATGTAACACAACTAATTTTCAAATTACCTATATTAAAACCTTTCTACAATTCGTACATAATAGTCTCTATCTTTCTTGCTTTTATTGTTAGTGGAGTAGTAGGCATTCTCCTAGAAAAAACTATAATAAGAAAGCTTTATGGAAGTCCACTAGAAACACTACTCGCAACTTGGGGCGTAAGCTTAATTCTACAACAATTTGTCAGAAGTGTACCTTTAGCTTATGGGACCGGTCTGGTTATAAGTCTGTTAATTGGTTTATTCTTACCAACAACATTCCCTTCAAAAATAAAAGAATCAATAAATTTCAAATATTTTAAATTTAGTTCTTGGATATTTGCTGCCTTAACTGGGGTTCTGACAGGTAGCGTAATCTCATCCTCTGTCAGCAAACTTAGTAGAGCAAGCGCTCGAAATGTTGATGTAACAGCACCCTCATGGATGAGAGGTCAAGTAGAAATTATTGGCACTGCATTTCCTAAAACAAGATTAATGATAATTGTCATTACTCTAATATCAGTAATAGCAATAACTTTATTTCTTAATCAAAGTGCTTGGGGGATGCGTATAAGAGCAGTTACTCAGAACCGACAAATGAGTGATTGCCTTGGTATATCTACCGAAAAAGTGGATATAATTACTTTTGGCATTGGATCTGGCTTAGCAGGAGTTGCAGGGGTAGCAGTATCTCTTTTAGGTTCTGTAGGTCCAAATGTTGGAGGAAACTATATAGTTGGTTGTTTTATGGTTGTAGTGCTGGGAGGAGTAGGCAATTTATTAGGAACAGTACTTGCTTCATTTGGGATAGGAATAATGACTGATTTAATTGGAGCTGGAAGGCTTTTATCAATATGGCCAGATATGCCTTTACCTTTATCAAACACAATTAACTTTTTTGCGACCACAAGTATGGCAAGAGTAATGATATTTGCGCTAATTGTTATATTCTTACAATTTAAACCTACAGGTTTATTTCCTCAAAAAGGAAGGATGGTTGAAAACTAATGTCCTTAAGTAAAATTAAATTTGATAAAAAAATTGTATTATCATTTTGGGTAATATTAATAGCCTTAATTATTGCAGCACCAACTTTACTCCCTGTATTTAGATTAAACCTTCTCGGTAGATACTTATCCTTATCCATAGTTGCACTTGGTGTTGATCTTATCTGGGGATATACAGGTTTACTAAGTCTTGGACAAGGTATATTTTTTGCGCTAGGTGGATATTGTGCAGCAATGTATTTGCAAATAACCAGCTCCTCGGAATTTCCAAATAATATTCCTGAATTTTTTGCTTTATATGGTGTTGAAAAATTACCTTTTTTCTGGGAACCGTTTAGATCTCCTTTTTTTACCTTCTTTGCTATCTGGATAATTCCAGCATTGGTTGCAGGATTAATTGGTTTTCTTGTTTTCAGGAATAGAATCAAAGGGGTTTATTTTTCTATACTTACTCAAGCTTCTCTTCTTGTATTCTTTAACTTCTTTAATGGACAACAAAAACTTATAAATGGAACAAACGGATTAAAAACAGATGTAACACAACTATTTGGTCAGATGGTAGGTTCTGAGTCCATGCAAAGAGTATTCTTTTGGATAACAGCCATACTAGTAATAGCAGCATGGTTTTTTGCAAAGTGGGTCGTTAAAGGAAGATTTGGAAATATCCTTATAGGAATACGAGATGATGAACCAAGAGTTAGGTTTACAGGATACAACCCAGTTATATTCAAGACGATAATATTTTCTATTGCTGGAGGTCTCGCAGGAATTTCTGGAGCTTTATATACCGTTCAGTCTGGAATAGTATCCCCTCAATTTATGACGGTTCCCTTTTCTATAGAAATGGTTATATGGGTTGCTGTTGGAGGAAGAGGAACTTTGTTGGGAGCGATACTAGGAGCAGTTTTCATCAACTATGCAAAAAGTCTAGTAAGTGAAGCTTTACCTGCTAGCTGGATGTTTATTCAAGGCGGGTTATTTATCTTAGTTGTAACAGCTCTGCCAGAAGGAGTTTTAGGATGGATTCAAGGAGATGGTCCTAGGAATCTTCTTCAAAGATTTGGTTTGAAAAGAAAAATTGAAACCTATCCAAGCTTAGAAGTTAACAATAAGGAGGGGAATAATGAATAATAAAGATCTTCTAAATTTAATAGATATTACTGTTAGTTTCGAGGGTTTTTTAGCTCTTAACAAACTTAATTTAAATTTGAAGAAAGGTGAATTAAGAGCTGTAATTGGACCCAATGGCGCAGGCAAAACAACATTTCTTGATGTAATAACTGGAAAGGTTAAGCCAACAAACGGAGAAGTAATTTTTAAAGGGAAATCATTAGTAGGTAGAAAGGAGCACAAAATAGCAAGACTTGGAGTTGGTAGAAAGTTCCAAAGTCCAAGAATCTTTGAAAATCTAACAGTTAAAGAAAATCTTGAAATATCGGTGACAACTCCTAAAAGTCCCTTAAACCTTATAAATAAAAGTATTAAGGATGAGCAACTTAATGAGATTGATCGTCTTATGAAGATTGTTAATTTAGCTCAAAAAGTTGATTCTAAAGCTGGATCTTTATCACATGGTCAAAAACAATGGCTCGAGATAGCCATGTTAGTAGGTCAAAAGCCAGATTTAATGTTAGTAGATGAACCTGTTGCCGGTTTGACTGATGAAGAAACAGATCTTACAGCTGATTTATTAAAATCTTTATCAGGAGAAAATACAGTAGTGGTAATTGATCACGATATGGAATTTATAAGAAGACTTGATAGCAATGTTTCAGTATTAAATCAGGGCACAGTATTATGTGAGGGAACGATGGAAACAATACAAAAAGACAAAAAAGTTATTGATGTTTATTTAGGAAGACCTGAGGACTAGTTATGGAAAATTTACTCGAAATAAAATCCTTAAATACTTATTATGGCGAGAGTCATATTCTTAGAGATGTAGATTTAAATGTTAAATCAGGAGAAATGGTTTGTTTGATTGGAAGAAATGGAGTTGGCAAAACAACTTTATTGAAATCACTAATTGGTTTGTTAAAGCAAAAAAAAGGCGATATCTATTTGATTGGTGAAAATATCAACAGAAAAGCGCCTCATCAGAGGGCTAGAAAAGGAATGGCTTACGTTCCTCAAGGGAGAGAAATTATTCCATACCTATCAGTTGAAGAGAATCTTATGTTAGGAATGGAGTCTCTACCAGGTGGATTATCTAAGAACAAGAAAATAGATCCATTTATCTATGATCTCTTCCCAATCCTAAAAGATTTTCTTCAAAGGAAAGGAGGAGATCTTAGTGGAGGACAACAACAGCAATTAGCCATAGCAAGAGCATTGCTAGGCAAACCTCAACTTCTATTACTTGATGAACCAACGGAAGGCATTCAGCCGAATATAGTTTTAGACATTGAAAATGCAATTAACCAGATAATTAGAGATACAGGAATTGGTGTTTTATTAGTTGAACAACATTTGCATTTTGTAAGACAAGCCAATAGATATTATGCGATGCAACGCGGAGGTATTGTTGCAAGCGGAAATACTAGTGAGTTGAGTCAAGCGGTTATTGATAAATTCTTGAGTGTTTAATAGATTATTATTTTAAATTAATAAAAATCTTTAATCATTTTTCGCATCTTATGAGGTCTATACTGTTTGGATGCTCATTAATATACTTATTAAATTCCATTGCTAGTGTTCTAGCCTCGTAAGCGTCAAAAGCATAAAAACAATTTTCTAATCTTATATTTTGAAAATCACGGTAATGCACTGTATATGGCTTCAACATATTATTTTTGTTCATTTTAATTTGCTAAAAAGCAATTATGTATATTTCAACCATGCATATATTCGTAAATTTAAAGCACAACTTTTGTTGTTATCAAAATATATTGACTTAAATTATGTAATTAAAAATACTTTATAAAGACAAAAAGTAATTAATCTAATCTTTTTTAGGATCAGGCTCTTTACCTTCTATTAAAAAAACAAATTTTGATAAAATATACCCAAAAAATGGGGCCCAAAACTTTTCATAAAAAAATTTCATAAAAAATTAAGCAGCTAATGATTCTTTGTCTTCAATTTCAGTTTTATTAATACACTTCAAATCTGTTGAGTTAAATAAATGCTGCATAAGCAGAAAATCAAGTTCCCCTTTCAACAAATTAATATCGGTTGAAAGGAGATCATCAACAAAATCATCAAAAGTATCTGAAAAGGGATTCACAACTAAAATTTATTTTTGACATTATCATCGCATTAACAATAAAAGTCAACCAAATTAGAATATAAATTTTTGAATTTATTGAAAATTAATCAATAAAGTCTAAAAAATTAAATAATAAATATAAACAAGCAAAATAATAGATTTAATATCAAGCTTAAGGTTTTTGAATTAAATTTCATTTATCTTGCTTTTCTTAATTTTATATCTCTCCTGATTAGCAATATCAAAACGACAATACACATATTTGCTAAAAAGAAATTTAATGAATTCATCATCAAACCATTTAATATATTTATAGCAAAACTATTGATGTGCCAATTCGTAAAGAATCACTATAAAATGTTTTAACGCAATAAATTTTTATAGCAATCAAATTTGATATTAACAGCTAATTTTAAATATTATTTTTTATTAGCTCGAAGTAACCATTTTTATTTAATAAGTACTTATCAAACCAAAGGCTTAATAGACTGTCTAATCCTATTCCATTCATTTTATTTATTTGCGAAGTCTTATAGTCTGAGAGTGCAAGCAGTAAATACGGAAAAATCATATCAGAAACCCCTTTTGGCAATTTTTCTAAAGGTACTCCATGCGCTCTATCCCATAAAATTTGCATATCCTGAGAGAACAAAGAACTCCAATAACTAAAATTACAATATAACTTGTCTGGAGGGAGGAGATTTACAGATAAACCTGAGAGAGATGAATTCATAGGAATAAATACTTTATAGATTAATTGAATTTATGTTTTTGAAATGATGAAAAATAATCTTAAGATGCGAATCTCCTATATATATAAATTAAATTTAACGCACGGTGCATCACTTAGCAACACCTTATTAAGTGCTATACTTATCCATCATTTCCTGAAATTTTAGAAATGATAAAAACTTTTTATAAGTTTGAAAGTCAAAAGCCTCCTGATTCTCTTCATTTAAATGGGTTGATTTACTAGGAATAAAATAATTTCCTAAGTTAGTATCAAATGAGAGTTTTGTATTATCTATAAATTCACCAGAATTATCAAATAAGGTTTTTGAATTATCTTCATTTGATTGATATAGTTGATTTACTTTACCATTTTTTTTATTAAATATACCTCTTAAAGAAAGTGCTTCTTCTACCAAAATACTTATTATTTTTGAATTACTTAAATTGTTCTCTGTGCTCAACTTTTCAATTATTCTCATAACATCTTCTCTAGGAATAAAACCAACTCTTTTTTTCTTGGTAGGCATTTAAAATTAATTAAAGTTCAGCACTTGACTGTTATAAGTGTTGCACTATATTCATTATAAGTCAATTAAATGCTAATGATTTTACCAACAACATTACTCTTAGGAGCCCTTGGATATCTATTCTATACTTCAAAAAAAGAACTTTCACTAGATCGCCATGAACTTATAGAAAACCAAAAAGAGAATGATGATTTGTATAAAGATTTGGAAGATCTATTTATTTAAAATTACCGAATTTGCATTAAAGAACTTTGTTTCTTGACTAAAGATATACAAAAACTTAAACATAATTAGAATTAGAGTAATACAGCTATAAATTTAATGACTGTCCATCAAGATTACGAAATAAAAATCAATCTAAATGAATTGATCGAGAAAAGAATCCCATGTTGTGATTTACTTCATCCAGATCATTGTCTAACAGAAAAACAAGTCTCTGAAATTGCTCATGATATTCGTATGGATTTAAATTTGCATGATCTTTACAAGCAAGTGGATCAACATATTATGAATTATGTAAATGCAGCAGGAATTGATAACAAAGATCATTGGGTTGAACCTCATCTTCCAGATTTGGAAAGAAATTTGAAAGAAGAAGTTGGAATAGAATTTGATTAATCTTTTTTCTGACTAAAGAAATCAATATATGTACTTTTTTTCTAAATCATCTATTAATTTATAAATACTTTTAGCTGATCTCTTTCTTTTTTTTAATATTCTCAATATTATAAATCCAATCAATATTGCAAAAATAGGAGTAAAAATAATAATTTCATGATTCATAACCATCAAACAGAAGCCTATTATTTAAATTATTAAAATTTCTGCTTCAATAAAATAGGTACTTTATACAAATATCCTTCGCTATAAATAATTAAGATATTTTATAAAAAAGTGAATGAATACAAATTTTTTCATAAATTATTTAGAAATAAATTTTAATTCAATAAATATCAATGATTAATTATTTTGCTTTAACAGTTACTGAAATGGGGATTGGTAAAATAGAGTTAGCAGTTATTGGCGCAGTAATTTTAATATTTCCAATTTTATTTGTTTATGCTTCTAAAAACCTTGATGCCAAGGGAGTTTTCGAATGGATGATGGAGAAACCAAATGATTGGATAGGTAAAAAATAAGACTCATACAATATACATTTTCTAGTTAAACTTCAAATTTTCTAAATTACTAATATCGAAATCATAAACTTGGCAATTATTTTCTAAATCATTAACTATTGAATTTTTTAGAAGACAATAATCTATCAACTTATTGAGTTTATTATTTTTAAATTCCTTATTAGTTTCTCCAATAGCAAATGCCAAAGCTCCTTCATAAGAAATACCGAAGTTGGTAGTGTTGCAGTAAGTTCTAGTAAACTTGCTAGAAATCTTTTTAGTATACTTTTCAAGAGTTTTTGAAGAAGTATCTAATGAGTAAACTGGACTACTAAATAGAAAAAGCAAAGTTAAAGTTAATATCGCAAAAACCCTTTTGATCATAATATTTCAAAAATTGTAAATTTAATATAATTTAAAATTTAACTCTACCGACTATGTTTTATTAAAAATTATAGAAATTAAAAATTTATTAACCAGAGTAGCTATTTCATATTTTGGATGATAAAAACTCTCTAAATGAATATTTTATAGTTTGAATTTTTTTTGGTAATTTTTTTAAAAAACGCCTAAATGCTTTTGGCATAATAAAAAATCCATATCAATAATTAATAGATAACAAATAATACATGGGTATTCAATAAGTAATTATATAAAAATAAGTAAATTAATTATTAAATATATGGATTGAGCTATGGAAATGTATTTAGACATGAATTATTGTTTAATTAAGTATTAAATACAAAATTAATATGGCACTACCAGAACTTATTTATGCTCCTATAGATGGCGGAACAATACATAGATATGAAATTAGTGGTGGCAAGAGAAAATTTTTAAGATTTATAGGTTGTTACTTGGGTCAATGTAATTTCCACAAAAATATTGATGATGCTATTGATTACATAAAAAATTTGAAAGAATCACAAAAGATACAATAAACATGAAATAAAGATACATAGATACGATAGAGACTCAATATTTTTCGATAACTACATAATTATTGCTACAAATAATAGAGAATTTTCTTTTTATAAGAAATTGATTATTTACTTGGGTTATAGTTCCGAAAGATAAACAGTCATTTAAAAAAAGAAATTAATTTATGGAAAACAGACAAATTAATTTTTTTAAATCAAAAGACTTTAATACCGTTCTTAAGCCATTTAAAAAAGGAACGGTAGTAAAAATTGACTCGTTTGATATTAGAGAAACTCAAAAAGATTTAAATATAGGTTTATTTGGTTGGTATGCAATTTGTCCCTCTAAAGAACTAAAAAAAAATAAGCTATATTATTTTTCACTCTATGATGAGCCTCTTGTTCTTTATAGAGATGAAAATAAAAACGTTAGGTGCATTAAAAATATTTGTCCACATAGAGGGGCCTCCTTTTTTGGAGGGACATTATCAGATGGAGTAATAACCTGCCCATATCATGGAGCTAAGTTTTCATCTGGAGGAAGTTGCCAAAATCTCGACAGAATAACATGTCGCCATATAGTTGATAATAACTACGATAACTACGCCAAAAGGATTCATTTATCTCAATACAAAACTTCAGAAAAAAATGGATATATTTTTGTACATTTTTCTAAAAAATCTGAGACAGATTTAAATAATATAAGTGAAGATACACCTATAAGTAACTACGAATTATGTGAAAATGGTTTTTCACATAAGGATTATGTCTTTGAGGAGGTATTAGTAGACTTCAAATGTGATTGGTCAAGGATTATTGAAAATCACTTAGATATCCTTCATATCTTTTGGGTTCATGGCGATACAATCCCAGATAAAGATGTGAATAAAAACGTATTAGTTAGTTTTAACCAGAAAATTAATATTAATCCCTTATATATTGAAAGTATTTATTATTACAAGAATGACCCTACAAAAGAATTTATTCGGATAAAGTACATACCTCCAGGAAGAATATTAATTTACAAGGGAGATCCTTCCTCATCAAGATATTTACAAGTTTTAGATCATATCCCTCTTGGAAACAATAAAGCAAGAGTGATAGTAAGACATTACAGGAAATTTCTACAAAATAAACTGCTTAATAATCTCTTATTATTTAAAGAGACTCAAAGAAAGATTTTTTATAAGATATTCAATGAAGATTATATGATTTTAAAAACACAAACATATAATCACGATATGGGATTTATAAGTAAGGATGAAATAAAATTATTAGGAGAAGATAGGATAATAAATTATTTTTGGAAGTGGTACGAGAAGTCTGAAGAAAAAGATGAACCATGGAAAAATATTCACACAACCCAAAATCTTGATGTATATGACAAAGTTATATTGAAATATCCTCCTGAGATAAAGAAGTTAGAAATTGCAAATAATATAGATATTATTAGAAAAACATTTGTAAGATTTGCTGCTCCGCTTATATTTTTTATGTTAATAATATAATCCATGAAGAAAGTAAGTAGACCTTCATGGTTGAATTGGCTTTATCTCTTTATATTTATTTTAAGCTCGATTCAATTGATCATATTTTGGAGTAATAAGTTTTAGTGATTAAAAAATTTTGGTTTGACGCAAAAAATATAAATTGTTTTAAAAATGGCTTCAGAGTAATTAAAGATTTAAATTTAAAGATATCTTATTCAGAAAATGTCATATTAATTGGACCAAATGGTTCAGGAAAATCATCTCTAATTGAAATAATTAATAGAAACTTATACCCAGTAGTAGCAAATGAATCAAAATTAAAGATATTTGACAAAGAACTTGTAAATTTATGGGAACTAAGAAATAAAATAAGTACTGTAAATAATGATATAAAAAATAGAATAAATCCAAATTTACAAGTTTTTGATTTAATTTTAAGTGGATTATATGGAAGATATTGTTACGTAAAAAAAAAATCTGAAAGAGATTCTTATAAGGTGGAAAATATCATGAAGAAAATGAATATTTCTTATCTATCTAAAAAGAATTTTTCCTATTTATCTGATGGAGAAAAACAAATTTCTCTCATTGCAAGGGCATTAATCAAAAAACCGGAAATTTTAATCCTAGATGAACCAATTGCAAATTTAGATTATAAATCAAAGTTTTTTCTAATTGATAAGGTTAATGAATTATCAAAATTAAATACGAAAATTTTATGCGTCACTCATGATATTTCAACGATTACCAAAATTTATGACCGGGTCATAATGCTAAAAGATGGCAAAATAATCGCTGATGGAGATCAAGCTAAGGTTATGAATAGTGAAAATTTTAATGAGTTATTTGGTATTAAAGTAGAGGTAACTAATAATAATGGACTTTGGAATATAAACAGATTATCTAAATAATAATTATAAAAATAACTATCGCAATAGCAAGAAATACTAATTTTTTACTTTTTAAAAATGAAGAGGACTTATTTTTAAATGAAGAAGATCCACATTTAGAGCAGACAATCTTACCTCCTAAAGATCGGTCTGATACGAATGAAGAACTTCCACAATTAAAGCAAACTCTTTTTACGCTCATTAAAAATAAATTATTTAGAAATTCTACCTAAATTATATTCATAAATACTTTGTAAAGAAAAACTTCAGAAATGTAATGATAATGAGAATCTATTGCAATAAATAATTATTTAGTGCATAATTGATAATAATTCTCATTATCATATTTAGTAAATGAATTTCCATAGTTATGGAGAATCTCCGTCAAAATCAGTAAGGATAATAACTGGACAGTCCGTATTAATAGATCCTTCATCAAGACCAAAAGGGACATGTCTAGAAGTTGAGAGTGGAATTGCAAGAGTTTATTGTCCATGTGAAGAAACTGAAGGAATGACACTTGCATTTTTACAATCAGGAGATCAATTAAGAACAGACCTTTTATGTAGCGATGGTGTCTGTGTAGAGGCACTAACAGATTTGTCTTTTCACAGCAATGTAAATATTGATGAGAATATTGGTTTCGATGCAGTAAATGAATGGACTTTGCAACTCCTTAGAATTAGACACTTAGGAAATGCAGAACAGCGATTACAAGCGTTGTTTTCAATACTAGTAAATCGTCTAGGTAGAAGATGTGGTCAATGGTGTGAGTTACCATTTAGGTTAACTCATGAAAGGATTGGTGAATTAATCGGTTCTACACGAGTAACATCAACAAGATTAATTTCTAAATTAAGATCATCTGAGTTATTAATAGCTCCTATTGGAACCCAAACAGTTAGTGTTGCTCCTTCTTTTATTGAAACATCGCCGCTATAAAAATATGAAGGAATCACAATCACTTACTAACAACTTGTTGATGGAAGTTGAAATTCTATCGAATAGACTCAGAAATATCAAGCAATCCTACAAATCTACAGAAAATAAAGCATTGAAGGGTAGGTTATTTTCTGAAAACAAAAATCTTTTTAAAAGAGTTAATGAGATTTATAAAATAGCTGAGCTCTTAAATAAAAACAATACCGAGAATATTAACTTTTCTAATTTACTTTTTGAAACAACGAAAAGAACGTTGAATGAAAATAAATTTGAAAGTAATTTATTTTTTCTTTAAATCACTATCTATCAATAAGATTGCAGAAGGTTGATTAGAAGCAAACTTTACTTTACCAAGTATGTTTGCGAATTCATCTTCTGATTTAGTTTGAGCCTCAATGATTGGATCTAAGAATACATTAGTTCTTGTATCTGAAATTCTTTCTGAAATAGAATAAAGCTGTTGCAGAGATGAAGTTAAATCAGCCTCCATGTTGAAAGAATAAGAAATCAGATCTTCTATTGAATCCCATGCTTGAACTGGTGCAGGAATTTCATCTAACTTTACGCTTTGTCCTCTTGCGATTAAGTAATCTGCAAATTTCTGTGCATGTTCCATTTCACCTTGTGATTCACTTAGAAAATGAGAAGCAAATCCATTTAAATCGCGTTCTTGAAACCAGAGGTATATAGAAAAATATTGAACATTGGCGTATCTTTCCATTGTTAAATGTTCAAAAATATTTTCCAATAAATTTTTGTCAATTGGTTGTGCGACAGCTCTTCCAGATGGACCAAAATTAATTAATTTCTTTAACCTTAAATTATTTTCTTTCATTGCCATAAAGGAAACTAATAAAATAATACAACATTTTGTATAAATTAGTAATTAACTAATCCTTTAAATTAAATTAAATAATATGATAATGAAAATCAATCTCAATACTATAAATGAATTTACAGTACAGATTTTCTGAACTGCTATTAACTAATAAAATATATAACAGCAAAAAAAAGAAATGTAAAAAGAAAAAATGCTCTAATTGGAAGGGGGGCAAGTGTAATTGCCTATAAAAAAGTCTATAAATATTCCTTATATGCTCCAGGATATAAAAAATAATAACTATTTGTATTAATAGAAAGGGAACATTTATCGCCATTATTAAGGAGATTATTAATATCAGTTCTAACCCTTAATATGTTTCCATTAATAGATACTTTATATATAAGAAATTCTCCAAGAAATTCTTTAGATATAACAATTGCATCACCAGATTCTGATCTTTTAATTGAAATAAATTTAGGGGAAATTGACATACTTTTGATACCTGTATGTTTCAAAAACTTTGAACAATTTATTTCACCTAAACAAGAATTATATGAATTACCATTTTTTTTGAGATTAATAATATTATTACCCAAAATAAAACTACTGACAAATATGGTCTTGGGATTATTTAGAAGGTTAATTGGCGTATCAATTTGATGTATTTTCCCATCATTCATAACTGCGACTTTATCGCAAATTGACATCGCTTCTTCCGGATCATGAGTAACCATCAATCCGCTTGCATTACAACCTTTTAGGATATTAGGGAGTTCACTTCTCAATTTTAGTTTGACATGCATATCAAGACTACAAAAAGGTTCATCTAATAAAATAAAATTTGTACCTGGAGCAAGAGCTCTCGCAATTGCGAGTCTTTGTTTTTGGCCTCCAGAAAGTTCATGTGGGTACCTTTCAACAAAACTATCAAGACCAACAACATTCAATAAATAATCAACTCTAGATCTATCTTTTTTGTTTTTCAAACCAAAAATTACATTTTCCAAAACAGTTAAGTGAGGGAAAAGTGCATAGTCTTGAAAAACCATACCAATATTTCTTTTCTCAGGACTAAGAATTTTGTTCCTACTTGAAATTTCCTTATCATTTAGAGAAATCTTCCCTTTAGAGGGATACTCGAACCCCGCGATTAATCTTAAAAGAGTAGTTTTTCCGCAACCAGAAGGACCAAGCAACCCTAACAATTCTCCATTTTCAATTTTCAGGTTAATTTCGTTTAATATCCAATTCGAACATTCTCGCTTATCATATTTATGATGCAAATCATCAATTATTAACGCATCATTTTTCACTAAGTTCTTCTTATTCAAATATATTAAGTTAGCAGAAAATATTCACCTAAAATATCCCATGTATAATTTTATACACCATTTAATTTTTAAATTTAATGAGAAAGTCTGAAAGAGCTGAAATAATAAGCAAGGAACTCAAAAGACTATATCCATCGCCTCCAATACCCCTTGATCATACAAATGCATATACACTTCTAGTAGCCGTAGTTTTAAGTGCTCAATCAACAGATAAGAAAGTTAATGAATTAACAAAAAGTTTATTTAAAGTTGCAGATAATCCAGAAAAGATGATGCAGCTAGGTATTAATGGCATTTACGAATACATAAAATTTTTAGGTCTATCTAATCAAAAATCAAAGAACATCTATAATTTATCTAAATTATTGATTGAGAAGCATAATGGTATGGTCCCAGATTCATTTGAGAAGCTTGAATCTCTTCCAGGGGTAGGTCATAAAACAGCATCAGTTGTAATGTCTCAAGTGTTTAAAATACCTTCATTCCCAGTAGATACTCACATACACAGGTTGGCACAAAGATGGGGCCTATCAAATGGCGATAGCGTAGTTCAAACAGAAAAAGACCTAAAAAAAATATTTCCTGTTAATGATTGGAATAAATTGCATTTGCAAATAATCTTTTATGGCAGGGAATACTGTACCGCAAGAGGTTGTGATGGAACAAAATGTTATTTATGTCGAACTCTTTATCCAAAAAGAAAAAAGAAATTTATATGTAAAAAACCTTAAGAAATTTATATAATATTCAAATTAGTTCTTTAATCATGAAAATAGCAATTACTGGTGCATCGGGGAAAACAGGTTATAGAATTTCCGAAGAAGCAGTTAAGAAAGGATACAAAGTAAAGCAAATCATCAGAAAGAATTCAAAAGTCTCATCAGGACTAGAGCGTTTAGAAACAATTAGGGTTTCATTAGACAAAAAAGGAGAACTTGATGAAGCTTTAAAAGATATTGATGCTTTGATAATTGCGACTGGAGCAAGAGCATCATTAGATTTAACTGGTCCTGCAAAGGTTGATGCATTAGGTGTATACAGGCAACTAGAGAGTTGCAAAAGAGTTGGTATTAAAAGAGTTATTTTAGTTAGTTCCCTTTGTACTGGTAAATTGTTTCACCCATTAAACTTATTTGGTTTAATTCTTATTTGGAAGAAATTAGGTGAAAACTTTCTACGCAATTCAAATTTTCAATGGACGATTATAAGACCTGGAGGATTAAAGGAAAATGAAGATATTAAATCAGAAAATATAAATTATTCAAAAGAGGATACTCAAATTAATGGATCAATCCCAAGAAGATTAGTTGCGCAATGTTGTATAGATTCTTTAAAAAACAAAGAATCCATAAATAAATTAATAGAAGTTACAAGTTCGAATAATAATAAAAAGATATCTTTTAAAAAAGCTATGCAAATGATTTAAAAGATGTAAATATATAAATTAAAACTATGAAAATAAATCCCAAAATTGACGCATTACAATTAATGCTTACTGATTTAAGAACTAGAAATGAGCCAATAAGACATAAAGCTGCATTTAAAGGCTGTCAACCAGAATTTCAAAGTCTAGTATCAAGATTAATAAAGCAGTTAGAGGACGAATTAGTTGCTGAAAAGCTTACTAATCGTGATATTTAAAAAATTTAGATTACTTAAATGAAATTAAGTTATCCAATTTTGCTTGTTCTGAAAGTTCATCATATCCTCCAAAAAATTTATTATCCAAAAATATTTGTGGGAAAGTATTTTGGCTACTTTGAGCCATAATTTTTTGAAAGCTCTCATCATTGTCTATTAGAGTAACTTCATGAGGGATAGATAAAGAACTAAGCAACCTAATTGCTCTTTTAGACCAAGGACAATCCTTTAAAATATATGCTTTTACACGTGATTCATTAGTGATTAAATCATGATTTGAGATATTAATAATTTTCTGTTCAAAAGAAAGTAATAATATATCAGTACCTTTTTTTACAATACATCCCTCCTCAAGATGCCCGCCAAACACATTACATCCCTCATCTGCGAAACTCAAATGTAAATGAACATCTCCTTTATTAAAATGTCCGTTTAAAGAAACTATCTCAAGATTTCCTTCAAATTTATTTATCTCTTGATTACCTGGGCATTGAATACAAACTGTTCTAAGATTACCAACCACTCCAGAAACATACCCGTATAAATTGTTCGATAAAGAATATTCTTTAATTGAATTTATCAAATCAGATTCTGGAGATAGCTTTAGGCTATGAGGCTGCATTAGATATAAGGAATAATTTTGTAATATAAAACATCATCATTCATAAAGAGAAGTTGAGTTTATAATCTTTAGGATTCACATTTAAATTAAATTTTAGAATCTAGCATCAAAAACCATTAAAAATTTTTACTAAAAATTTAAGCTTGTTGAGAGTGTAATATATTTTTTATATACAAAAACTAATTTGTTATTAAGAAAAAATCTTAAAAATTTGGCATCGAATATTCCCAATTTATTATCGATATTTCGCCTTTTCCTTGTATTTCCATTAATACTATTTTTAGAAATTAACAGACCTTTTTATGTCTTTATATTGATTATTATTGGAGGTTTAACTGATTATTTTGACGGGTTAATTGCAAGAAAATTTAATCTTAAAACCAGATTAGGAGCTATCCTTGATCCCCTAAGCGATAAAGTATTCTATTTAATTCCTTTGACCTTCCTATGTAAACAAAATTTTATACCATTCTGGTCTTTGTCATTAATTTTATTTAGAGAATTAATTATCTCTAGCTTAAGGAACACTACAAAAGACGGTTTGCCAGCATCAATGTTAGGAAAATATAAAACATTTTTCTTTTTTATTTCAGTAATTACCTTCTTTACACCATTAAAAATTAGCTTATTGAATAATTTGGCTTTAATTTTTTATTGGTTAGGATTTATCCTGACTTTTGTGACTTTATTAGGATATTTAAGAATTAAAAAGAATATTATCTGAATTTTCATCAAACTCCTCACTCTTTTTATTATTAAAATCATTCTCAAAACTATCCTTTAGACCATTAAGTAAATCAAAAGTTGGCGCCCACTCTAAATCACGTTTTATCTTAGATATATCAGTCTGATAATGACTTAATCTAATTGGAAAACCCTTTCGAGACTTAGGATCTAATTTTTGATAGTCAAATGTTCTTAAAGAAATCTCATTTTGGTTTAATCCAAGAACATTCGCACAGAAATAAATTAAACCCTTGATTGTTACTCCTTTTTCACCTGAACAATTATAAATATTATTTTTAGAATTTTCAAAATTTATGCACCTAATCATAACATCAGTTAGATCCGAAACATGGCCTAGCTGAGTAATTAAAGAACCGTCACCAGGAATTGGTATAGATTTTTTAATAAATAACCTTTCAAAAAACCAATTTTCAATTTTATTATAATTTCCTGGTCCATAAATATAAGTAGGTCTAAAACTTGTAAAAGGAATTTTTTGGTATTTTAACCAATTTTCTGTCTCAAACTTTCCTTTATGCCTACTTTCAGGATCAATTGGATCAACTTCGGATAAGGGTAGTTCACAATTATCTTTATAAACACCTGCAGAGCTTACATATATATATCTCTGGAAAGAGTTATCTAAATTTTCTATAAGAAGTTTGGTTTGTTCTAACTCTCGTCCAGAAATATCAAAAACAACATCATACTTTTCGTTTCTTACCTTGACGATATCTTCTGAATTATTTCTATCACCCTTAATTAAATTAGTTTTTTCAGGATTACTTTTATTACCCCTCGTGAAAATATCAATATCATAATTTTTACTTAATAACTTTCCAACCAAAGACTTGCCAACAAATCTAGTGCCACCCATTACAAGAATTTTCATATTCAAAAAATATTTAACTGAAGTAGTAATCTTAAATAGAATTACATATTGAATAGTACTACTAATAAGTAATTAATGAAAAGGATGATTCTATGGACCTAATACCAGCAATTGATTTAATGAATGGTAAGTGTGTAAGGCTTTTTAAAGGCGACTTTAATAAAAGAAAAGACTTCACAAAAGAGCCTCATGAGCAAGCTAAATTTTGGGAGAGCGAGGGAGCAAAATATATACATATAGTTGATTTGGATGCTGCAAAAACTGGATCCCCAACAAACGATAAATCAATAAAAAAGATCGCAAAAACAGTTAACATACCTATTCAAATAGGTGGGGGGATAAGGTCTCAAGAAAGGATAGAACAATTATTTTCTTATGGTATTGAAAAAGTTATCATGGGAACCTCTGCAATAGAAAATAAAGAACTAGTTAAAGACTTATCAAATAAATTTCCTGGAAGAATAATTGTTGGGATAGATGCAAAAGATGGGAAAGTTAGTACAAGGGGGTGGCTTGAGCAATCTAATATTTTTGCCACAGATTTAGTAAAGGAGTTTTCTTCATTTAAAATTGCTAGTTTTATTGTTACGGATATAAATACAGATGGGACTTTAGAAGGGACAAATGAAGAATTCATAAAAAGCATACTTGAAATTACAGATATTCCAGTAATAGCCTCAGGAGGTGTTGGTTCAATTTCTGATTTATTATCTTTAGTAAAATTTGAAAATTCTGGACTCTTTGGAGTAATTGTAGGTAAAGCTCTATATGAAAATAAATTCACTATAAACGAAGCGAATAATGTATTTTCATCAGAGAGATTAAATGACTTTGATCTAAACAGAAATTACTACGCTTAAAAGAGTATAAAAATTGATTTAAGGCTTGTATTTGCAGTAGTTGTTAGTTAATTTTGTATAAGAGATAAGAAATCTAGTCTTGGAATTAATTTCAAAAAAATCGATATTGATTATTGCTCCAAGCTTAATAGCAGAATCTTTATCGCTTAAGTTAACATCACTAGACAGAAATTTAGATATAAATTTTAATAATGGAACAGGTGCTAAAACTCCCGATTTAGTTATATGGAATGTTCTTAATTTCCAATCAGAAGATCTTATAAGATTAGAGTTATTAAAATTAAGAGAAAGATATGATGAGTCAAAGTTCCTTATAATTATCTCCGGCGAACTTGTTTATGAAGCAAACGCCACTTCATCATTAAATGCTGAAGGATTTCTTTTAAATCCCAGTGCAGAAAAAGTTCTTGAATCTATTGATACCATTTTAAATGGAGGAAGGGTATTTGATATTGAAAATAATTCCCGAGTTCAATTAAACAAAAACAAGTCTCTCTCTTTTAGTCAAAAAATTCTAACTTCAGGTCTTAAACAAATAGATTCTGAAATCAATTATATATTTAAATATGTTAACTCTGATTCAACACCAGAATTTTATAAATTCATTTTAAAAGGAAGATTAAGAGAACTAATTACTGCAAAATCTTTTCTAATTTTCTTATGGGGTAATTCACTAGAACTTTATACAGAGGCAGTTTACACTGAAAATAAAATTAATCTTGAAAATAAGAACACTGTATTCATTAAAGATAAAAACACTACAGAAATATGGAATTTAATATTAGATAGACTAAAAGAAAGGTATAGCTCAACTAACTTACAGGTTGAATTTAATAATTCATCAATAATTCTCTCGGGGATAAAGAAAGAATTTATTTCACGACTAATTTGCAAAATGTTAGATGAGTTAGATAATTTAGTAAAAAATATTAAAGAAAACTATAAGGAGAAAGATTTTAAAGATGATTTAAGTTCTCTTATAAAAGAACTTAAAGTTAATACAATTTCAAATATCACAGACAGCTATTTTCGATTAAAAAAAGGCAGCGAATCTATCTCAATAAATGATTTTATCTATAGTGAGGTAAGTTGCGAAGAGATAGATAGAGAATCACATGAATCAATAATGTTTATTGAGCCAATTATTAAAAATGAAGCTCTTGACTATGATGGGAAATTACTCCCTCTATATGAAACAGAATCATTTTTGATTCTTGAAAATATAATTTCAAATTGGACAATAAGAAACTGTAATTTATTAGCTTCAGAAATCTTTAATATTTGTTCTTCTTGGCCTGAATTAAGAACTGTACTTATAAATCCAGAATTACAATCGACAAGAAATTTTGAAAGATTTAGAAATAATATTAATAACTACAATCGCTGGCATGACAATATTTATATGCCTATCTATTTGTATGAGAGTAAACGAGAATATATTGATATTATCGATAAAAAGTTTACTCGTTACTTTAAAAATGAAAATAGGGAGAAAGAATTAGATAATCTAGAATGGCTACAAAAACAAGTTACATTGTTAGTGGAGATAAGAGATGCCGTAGCACCTCAGTTAGAGGTTGCGATAAAATATATCGGTAATCTCTTCGTAACTTTCCTTACAAAGGTTGTTGGCAAAGCTATCGGTTTAGTGGGGAAAGGAATCCTTCAAGGATTGGGAAGATCAAGTTCAAAGTAAGTTTTTAAACTTCAATGAAAATAATTCAATGGATCCTAATAGCATTAATTTTTATAAGTCCATATAAAGCAAATGCCTCTAGAGATTCTGATAGTTACGATGGCAACATCTTTCCCATATACGCAGGAAATGGGTCTATAGTTCCTCCCCTGACAACTCTTCAGGAATCATTAAAAAATAAAAGAGTCGCAGTTTTATTTTTTTATCTTGACGATAGCTCAGATAGTAAAGCTATGGCTCCGATAATATCCGGTTTAGATTTGATATGGAGAAATAATATTGATATCATTGCTCTAACAACTGATGAATTACAGGCTAAAGAAAAGTCTGATCTTAGAAATGAACCTAATTATTATTGGAACGGATTAATTCCACAAACCATTATTTTAAATAGTGATGGTGAAGTTAAATATGATCAAAATGGAATGATTAATATCGATGAATTAAACAAAGTTATAGGAGAACTAAAAGGAATTGATATAGAAGATACGACATTTTCTGTAGAAAGTTTTAATGAATACAACAGTATCATTTCTGAAAAAAAAGATAAAAACAAAAACTAGTTAAAAAATGATATTAATAAATATCCTCTTAGTTCTTTTAATTTTTTTAATTCTTTCAGATTTATATATTAAAAACTCACCTAAATCAAAGTTAAAGCTGGTACCTATAAATTACAAAATTAAAAAAAAGGATGGTTTAAACGAATTAATTATTGATTTAAAAATAACTAATAAAAGTAAAACTAAAGAGACGATGGTATCTAATATAAATTTTGAATTAGATTTTTTTAAAAATAAAAGTAACGAATATTCCCAAAATTTTAATTATCAAGAAGATATTTTTATATATGATAATAATAAAATTAAGAATTTAAAAAATTACTGGCCAACAACAATTATCAAGTCAAATTCAGAATTATTTGTAAGAATCATATATAAATTTAGCAATAATAATTTTAGAAAAAAAATAAAATATCTATGGTTAAAAGTATTTTGGGAAAACTATGGACATTTTGGTATTTCAAATAATAAGGATTGTTTATTAATTAATTTAGATGGTCAAAAACAAAGGCCGAAAGAAGTTTTTGAAATTCCAATAAATAATAAATATAAAGCTTTTGCTATTCAAACTGATTTACTTGGTTGCTTTGATAACCCAGTAAATACTGTGATTGAATACTGCAAAGGAATTGTAGAAAAAAATGATATTTTAACTATCGGTGAGAGTCCGCTAGCGATTATGCAAAATAGATATATTTCCCCTCAAAATTTAGAATATAGTTTATTTTCAAAAGCTTTATGTTATTTTTTTCACCCTACAAGCAGTCTCGCAACAGCCTGCGGCATGCAATTATTAATAAATAGAATCGGAGTCACAAGAATAACCTTTGCACTATTTGTTGGATATCTCTTCAAATTAGTTGGGATTAAAGGTATGTTTTATAGGTTAACTGGTTCAGAATCCTCTCTCATTGATGATATAAGTGGCACAGTTACACCTTACGACAAGAGTATAGTTATGGGTCCTCTCAATGCTGATTTATTTTGTGAGGAGGTCTCAAACTATCTAAATATAGATGTTGCTGTTGTTGATGTTAATGATCTTGGAGGTGTAAAAGTCTTAGCAAGTTCAAATAAAAAAGTAAATAAAATACTTAAAAGAAGCTTATTATCTAATCCAGCTGGCAATGGAGATGAAAAAACCCCTATAGTATTAATAAGAGAAAAAAAGTAAATGAAAAAAGATACCTCTTATTCTTTTCAATCTAAAAAAGGAATGGAAGTAACTTTTGAAGAACTCCATATACGGCACATTAATCTTTTAATAGATATTAAAAATAAGGAATTGAATAATTGGTTTTTAAAAATGGCAATTATAAATACCTTTGATGACTTAAAAATCTTCTTGAATAATCTTAAGAAAAATAAAAATAAATGCATAATTGCTATAGATGGAAACGAAATTATTGGTTATTTGAATATTTTTCCTTTAAACAAAAAAGAGACTTGCTTAAAAATATCTAAGCCCAAGTTAATTAATAGCAAGTGTTCTTTAACAGATAAACAATTAACTTTAGGATTGATAAAAAAATCTATCTCAATAAAAGAAAACAAAACTTCAAGTTGGATAATTAATTCAGATATAAATAATGTTGACCTTATATCAAACTCAAGAGAATTAGGCTTTCAACCTTTTGAAGAGATAATCCTTTGGGATGGTTCTGATCAAAATAAACCTACAAATCAAAATACCAATGCCTATACATTAATTAACGAATTCCAAAACATTAATAAACAAAATATATTGAAAATAGTTAATTTCATAAGATCAAATCAATCTCCCTTAATAAGAAATATTTTAGATTTTGATCAAGACGACATTCTTAAAAGAAATAACTCTAAGAGTGGTGCCTTAATATATGAAAATTCTGTTTTATGTACAATTTTAAAAGATATTAATTATCAAAATGAGGAAATTTATACTTTAACTATAAGTAGATATTGGGATGATAGATTCAATTCTATTTTAAAAGAGTTTATAAAAAGATTTTTTGAAAAATCACCTGTTTCATATTTAAAAACCTATAAAGAAAATTCTCAATTAAATGTTTTTCTCGAAGAGTGTAATATCAAAGAAAAAAGTCAAGAAATAATTCTTATTAGGAACACAATAATTAAGAATGAAGCTAAACAAGTAAATATAATAAATCAATCTTTGGAATCAATCTTTGAAAAATTAAGTCCACAAGGTAATCCATATCCATCTCCTTTCCCATTAAAAACAAAGTGAAATTCTGCAAACCCAAACCCAAGTCAATTTTGAGTTTGGATATAGGTACCAAAAGAATAGGATTAGCCTATTGTGATCCCCTCTGCATAACATCAAATATACTTCCAGCAGTAAAACGATTTGAAAATAATAAAGAGATTAAAATAATTAGAAATTATATAAATGAATTTAATTTGACTGGTTTTATTGTGGGTATTCCGCTAGATGAGGAAGGTCAAATGACCACTCAAGCTATTGACTGTAAAAATTATGGTCAATTACTTTCAAATGAATTAAGGCTTCCATTTTCTTATGTCAACGAACATAGTTCAACTTGGGAATCTTCAGAAAGATTTGGAATAAAAAAAGATAAATCCGGATTGATTGATAGTTTTTCAGCAAAAATAATACTTGAACAATGGATCGAAGAAGGTCCTGAATTAGAAGAAATAACTGGTAAACATCAGATAAAATATTAGTATTAAAAAGCATAGATAATTTTTAAATGAAAGAAGCCAATTTAAATGATAATTATGATGCACAGACTCTTTTATTAAATGACTCAAATGGGAACAAGCTATTTTGTTATCTTGAACAATTGGTAAGTGTTGAAGACCAAGAATATGCTTTATTAACGCCAGTTGATACACCAGTAAGTCTTTTTAAGATAAATGAAAAAGATGAACCTGAACTAATTGAGAAAATAGATAAAAATGAACAAATACTAAAAAATGCTGAAGCAGTTCTTCAAGAGCATGATTTAAGACTTATAAGATCAGCAGTTACATTAACAGTATCAGGAGAACTTGAAGAACCAATTTACGATGAATTAGAAGAAGATTACGTAGATGATGATAGTGAGAGTTATGAATTGCTCGTTAACTTTAATCTTTTTGACCAAGAATATGGCTTATATATACCACTAGATCCTTTTTTTATTGTTGGTAAATTAAAAGACAAAGGTGCCTTATTAGTTGAAGATGATGAGTTCGATAAAATTCAACCTTTGATTGAAACTGAGCTTGAAAAAAGTAGTTCTTAAAATAAATGAGATCTATCCTAAAAGTCAATTGGGATTCAAACTTACCAATATATAATATTTCTCAATCTGAGTTGCAAAAAAAAGGGATTAATTCTTTATTGCTGGACGTGGATGGGACTCTAGTAAATAGAAAATCAAATATGATCCCAAAAGCTGTAAAAAATTGGATCATAGAATCTAAAAAACTTTTCTCCTTATATCTAATAAGTAATAATCCATCAAAAAAAAGAATTTCAAAAATAGCGAAAGAATTAAATTTAAGATATAAATACAATGCATCAAAACCTAGAAAAAAAGTAACTTTGTCTGCTATCAAAGAAATTGGCAGAGAGCCAAAAAATATAGCCATTATTGGCGACAGAATTTTTACAGATATTATTGTTGGGAATAGATGTGATATAAAAACAATATTAGTTAAGAGATTAAATAGAGACGGCTTGCCTTTAAAATTTAATTTAACTTTGACAATAGAAAAATTAATTTCTCATTTTATAAAATGAAAACTTGGGTTATAAAAATTGGGACTAGTATTTTAAGAGGAACAGAGGAAACATCTACAGAAGAAGTTATTGAAAACCTTTCTAGATCGTTTGCAAGTTTTCTTTCGAAAGGAAACAAGTTAGTTTTAGTAACTAGTGGAGCCGTTGGATTAGGTTGCCAAAAATTAAATCTTAAAACGAGACCAAATGATTTAAGTACACTTCAAGCTACAGCTGCAGTAGGTCAAGTTAATTTAATGTCCTTATACGATAAAGTATTTAATAAATTAGGTCATAATATTGCTCAAATTTTAATAACTAAAGCTGATTTCAATTCACGAGAATCTTTTAATAACGCTTCTAAAACTTTAAAAAGATTAATCGATTTGAATGTTATTCCAATAGTAAATGAAAATGATACCGTAGCAAATGAAGAGCTTAAATATGGAGATAATGATACCCTCTCTGCTTTAGTTGCCTTGGCTATAAATGCTAACAAGCTTATTTTATTAACCGATATTGAAAATCTATACTCAAAAGATCCACGTAATAATAAAGATGCGCAACCTATCAAGGAAGTTCATAATAGTGAATTAAAGGAAATTAAAAATAAAAATATTCACAACTCAAATAATGAATGGGGAACAGGAGGAATTTCTACAAAATTAATTTCTGCAGAAATAGCAACAAAAGGAGGAGTCGAAGTCCAACTTGTTGATGGAACTAATAAAAAAAACTTAATTGAAATATTTAATGATAATAAAATTGGAACTTTATTTTATCCAGTAGAAAAACCTATTGGGAACAAAAAAAGTTGGCTTTCTCATGCAATTCAAACAGTAGGGAAAATAACTCTAGATGATGGCGCTTCTTTTGCAATTAAAAAAAAAGGTGCCTCACTTTTAGCGGTAGGTGTTAAGAATGTAGAAGGAAACTTTACGATTAATCAGGCAGTTAAAATCGTAAATAAAAATAATAAAGAAGTTGCAAAAGGTTTAGTATCAATAAGTAGCGACAAATTAAGAAGTATCTTAAATAATAAAGAAAATAACAACTCCTCGATAATAGTCGTACATAGAGATGTTCTTGCTCTCTCTTAGAAAAAAATTAAAACTGAAAAATGCTTTTAAGTGATTTAGTTGATCTAATAAAAAAAGGAAATTCAAATTTTATTAGTGCCAATATTTTCGAAGATTTAAATATAGATGATGCTGCCTCATTAGATGCTGCAGTTAAACATCAAATATCTTTTTTAGAAGAAAATAATATTCTTAAAGAAAAATTAGATCAAACTAAAGCATCAGCAATAATAACTACTAACAACAATGGAATCGTTAGTGCCCTAAACAAACTTAATATCTCAAATATAATCGTTAAAAATCCAAGAATTGCATTTGCAGAAGTATTGGATTGTTTATATAAAACTATCAATTTCAAACCAGGAATTCATGCTTCAGCAGTTATAGATAAAACAGCAATAATTGGAGCAGATTGCCATATTGGACCTAATGTCTATATTGGAGAAAATACTGTAATTGGAGACAATAATCATATTCTTCCTGGATCATCAATTTTAGGCAATGTTCGAATAGGTAATAATAATATAATTCATCCAAATTGTGTTATTTATGAAAATACCACTCTAAAAAATAATTGTGTAATTAATTCAAATTCTGTTATTGGATCAGAGGGATTTGGTTTTATTCCTGAAAATGGCAAATGGGTAAAGATGCCGCAAAAAGGTGGTGTAAAAATAATGAGTTTTGTAGAAATTGGAACTAATTGTTGTATTGATAGACCAGCAGTTGGATTTACTTTTATTGATGAGGGAACAAAGTTGGATAATTTAATACAAATAGGTCATGGCGTAAAAATTGGAAAGAATTGTGCATTTGCAGCTCAAGTTGGTATCGCTGGAGGAGCAAATATTGGAGATGGTGTTATTTTGGCAGGGCAAGTAGGAGTCAATAATAGAGTAAAAGTTGGTAATAATGTCATTGCGAGTTCAAAATGCGGAATCCATTGTGACATTGAAGATGGCAAGGTAATTAGTGGTTTCCCCGCGATGGAAAATAAATCATGGCTAAGGAGTTCAAGTATTTTTAAAAAATTACCAGAATTAGCAAAAAAACTTAGACAATTAGACAAGCAATAATTTATTGTTCTATTAAACAAAAATTTAAATGAATAAATATAAGATTGTTTTATTGTCAGGAGACGGAATTGGACCAGAGATTTCAGAAGTTTCAAAAAAAGTTTTAAAAAAGCTTTCAAAAAATCATAATTTCGATATTGAGATTATTGAAAAATTATTTGGAGGGATAGCGTATGAAAAATATGGTACTCCTGCTCCAGATGAGACACTAGATCAATGCAAAAAAAGTGATGCAGTACTTTTAGCATGTGTTGGAGATATAAAATATGATTCGCTTGCAAGAGAATTAAGACCAGAAAGTGGGTTACTAAAGTTAAGATCTGCCTTAAACCTTTTCGCAAATATCAGGCCTGTCAAAATAAGAAAATCTCTCTTGGAATCAAGTACATTAAAAAAAGAAATCGTTGAGCATGTAGATCTTATTGTTGTAAGAGAATTAATAGGGGGAATTTATTTTGGAAAACCAAGAGGACATATAACAAATACAAAAATCCCAAAAGCTTTCAATACGATGGTTTATGATTCGACCGAAATAGAAAGAATAACTGAAATAGCAATAAAAATTGCCAACCAAAGAAATAAAAAAATATGTTCTGTTGATAAATCAAACGTTCTTGAGGTTAGTCAATTGTGGAGAGATACAGTTTTAAATATCACCTTAAAAGATAAAAATATATCTCTAAGCAATATGTACGTCGATAATGCAGCAATGCAATTAGTTAGAGATCCTGGTCAATTTGATGTGATTTTAACTAGTAATTTATTTGGAGATATTTTAAGCGATTTAGCCGCAATGTTAACTGGTTCTATTGGTATGCTTCCATCTGCTTCTTTAAACAATAATGGTCCAGGCGTTTTTGAACCTGTTCATGGTTCGGCTCCTGATATAGCCGGTAAAAACATTGCTAATCCTATTGCAATGCTTTTATCTGCTTCCATGATGTTAAAAATTGGATTAAATGAAGAAGAAGCTGCAGAAAATTTAGAAACTGCCATTGATAAAGTTTTATCAAAAGGTTTTAGAACAGCAGATTTAGCTGATGGGTCTAATGAAGTTTTATCTTGCAGTGAAATCGGAGATAAAATATTGGATGAAATTTAAAAAAAAATTAATAAATAAAAAAATATTTTTAAGTAAAACATAAAGTTGGCATATGACCTGTCAGAATCATTAGATATTGTTTTAAAAAAATGTCAAAACGTCATCCAGTAGTCGCTGTAACAGGATCTTCAGGAGCAGGAACAAGTACAGTAAAAAGAGCCTTTGAGCATATTTTTGCCAGAGAAGATATTGTTCCAGCAGTTGTAGAAGGTGATAGTTACCACAGATTTGAAAGAATGCCAATGAAAAAAGCTATGGCAGAAGCTCTTGCAAAAGGTGAAAATTTCTCTCATTTTGGTCCAGAGGCTAATCTTTTTGACAAGTTAGAAGAGCTTTTTAAAATCTATGGTGAAACTGGTGGAGGAAAGAAAAGATATTATCTACATAGTCTTGAAGAAGCAGAAGAACATAATACAAGACTTGGGACATCCCTAGAACCTGGGCAATTTACTCCATGGGAAGATATCCCTGAGGGAACAGACGTACTTTTTTATGAAGGTTTGCATGGCGGGGTAGAAGGAGATGGATACAATGTGTCATCTTATGCTGATTTACTTGTTGGCGTTGTTCCAATAACAAATTTAGAGTGGATTCAGAAAATCCATAGAGATAACGCAGAAAGAGGTTACTCAGCTGAAACCATTGTGGATACGATATTGAGAAGAATGCCTGATTATATAAATCACATCTGCCCACAATTCAGCAAAACCGATATTAATTTCCAAAGAATTCCCACAATTGACACTTCAAATCCTTTCATATGCAGAAATATCCCAACTCCTGATGAGAGCTTTGTGATCATACATTTCAGAAAAGGGGCGAGAGAGAAATGGGGTATTGATTTTCAATACTTGCTTGGAATGATTAATGATTCATTTATGTCAAGTCCCACAAGTATCGTTGTAAATGGTGGAAAAATGGGTTTCGCAATGGAACTAATTCTTACTCCAATAATTCATAAAATGATTGAGGAGAAAAATAAATAATAATTTATTTCGAGTATTAACTCAAATAATTATATTTTTAACTTTGAGGAGTTTCTAATTTAGAAAATCTCAAATATTTATATATCTTTCTTGATAAAAGTACCTAACTTAGATTTAAATAGAAAAAAAAGGAAACGTTGTGTCATTAATCGACTGGTTTGCCGCAAGGCGTAAAGATCAATTTGTTGGGAAAGTTTCCCAAGATACTGACGAAGGAGATGGTTTGTGGGTTAAATGTTCAGAGTGTTCGCAAGTAGCCTATAGAAAAGACCTAATTTCAAATTTCAATGTTTGTAGTAATTGTGGACACCACAATAGGATTAATAGCGATGAAAGGATAAATATTATTGCTGATAAAAATTCATTCAAAGAATTTGATAGTTCACTAAGTCCTACAGATCCTTTGGGTTTTAAAGATAGAAGAGCGTATGCTGATCGAATTAAAGAAAGTCAAGCAGGTACAGGTTTAAGAGATGGAGTAGTAACAGGTATCTGTTCTGTGAATTCAATGCCTTTAGCATTAGCTGTTATGGATTTTAGATTTATGGGAGGATCCATGGGTTCAGTAGTTGGTGAAAAAATTACAAGAATAATCGAGAGAGCAACTTTGGAAAATTTTCCTATTCTTATTGTTTGCGCATCAGGAGGAGCAAGGATGCAAGAAGGTATGTTAAGTCTCATGCAAATGGCAAAAATATCTGGAGCACTAAAAAAGCATAAAGAGAAAAATCTCCTATATATGCCCTTGTTAACTCATCCAACTACTGGAGGAGTAACAGCCAGCTTTGCGATGTTAGGTGATTTAATTTTGGCGGAACCTAAAGCACTTATTGGATTTGCTGGAAGAAGGGTTATAGAACAAACATTAAGAGAAAAATTACCCGATAATTTTCAAACAGCTGAATATCTGCTTGAGCATGGTTTTGTTGATGTAATAGTCAAAAGGAAAGATCTCAAGGATACTCTAACTAAAATTTTAAAAATTCATGGTGTCAAAGAACTTGCAGAAGCAAATATATAAAATGAGAATAATTTCTAATTTATTTTATTTTTCTTTAAGCCTTTTACTCTTTATTTTAAACTTTGCCTCCTATTCATATGCGATAGGAAATGTTGATTGGGTTCTTCTTAAAGAGAATGATGATGGGAAAGAATGGATTGATAAAGGGAGTATTAAAACGCTACCAAATGGAGAAATAAGTGTATTATCAAAGTTCTTTAAGAATCCAACTAATTCTGATGATGATGGAGAGTTATCACTTTATGTAATGAGAATTAATTGCAATGAAAAAAAGTTCAAAGATACATCAATAAATGGAATTCCTCAATTCAATTCAAAATGGCAAACTTCTAATAATGATGAACTTATAGATGTTGTTATTGAAAATAGCTGTTCAGAGTTTATTAATGAATAAGAATGAATACTAAAAATAAAAAATTAAAAATAGCAATCGCTGGACTAGGGTTTGGGAAAAAAGTTCATTTAGAGGCATTAAAAGAGTCTGATCACTTAACTCCTGTAGCAATTTATCATTATGAGGAAAAGCAAAAATCGATATTAGAAAAAGAAACGGGCTTAGATTTTTTTCATAATTGGGAAGACTTAGTTAAATCTCCAAAAATTGATGGAATTATTATTGCCACCCCTCCTGAATCAAGATTTAAGTTAGCAAAGCAAGCTCTTGAGAATAATAAAAATTTGCTCCTAGAAAAACCCGTTTCAATATCCTCCTCAGAAATTGAAGAGCTTCAGAGAATATCTTTGATTAATAATTTAACCGTATGTGTTGATTTTGAATATAGAGCAGTGCCTCTTTTCCTTCAGACAAAAAAACTTATTGATGAAAATATCTTAGGAGATATATATTTAGTCAAATTAGATTGGTTAATGGGCAGTAGATCCGATCCCAAAAGATCCTGGAATTGGTATTCATTGGAAGAAAAAGGTGGAGGAGTTATTGGCGCCTTAGGTACTCATGCATTTGATATGTTGAATTGGTTTTTTGGAGAAGCAATAAACGTGACTGGTAAGTTAGCAACATCAATAAAAAAAAGACCTTTACCAAATTCATCTGATTTAAATGATGTTACGAGTGAAGATGTATGTTTAGCCAATATAGAAATATCAAACTACAGCTCGAATCTTATTCCATGTCAGGTATCTTTATCATCGATTTCTAAAAATGGTAGAGGATTTAGTTTAGAAATATATGGAAGCGAAGGTTCACTTATTCTTAAAAGCGAAAACCAAAAAGATTATGTACATGGTTTTAATTTGAAATATTCAAACAACGAAAATAAAATACAAAATCTAACTGCAGATTCAAGATTTAATTTTGAAAAAACATGGACTGATGGAAGAATAGCTCCAGTTTTAAGAATTCAAAATTTATGGGCTGAGAGTATTTTTAATCAAACACCTATCATTCCAGGATTATGTGAGGGACTTGCGAGTCATAAAGTTTGTGAAGCTATAAGAGAATCTTCTAAAAACGGATTAAGAATCAAAATTTAAAGCTATACATTTATAAGTAGCAATTATCACCCGATGAAGTATTGGATTGATTTTATTTTTTTTTCATATTCTGGAAAAATCAATTGAACTGAATTATTAAAGAATGGCTTTAAATTATTACAAAAATGAGCTTAAAGAAAACGCTCAACTACTAGCTTCTAAAGGGAAAGGGATATTAGCGGTAGATGAATCCACTAAAACAGTAGGTAAAAGACTCGCTGGAATTGGCGTTGAGAATACTGAAGACAATAGGAAGGCATATAGAGGAATGCTTTTTACTACAGAAGGCCTTGGGAAGTATATAAGTGGTGCAATCCTCTTCGAAGAAACTCTTTATCAGAATCACCAAGATGGTAAGTCAATGGTTAAGAAACTAAATGATCTAGGTATTATTCCAGGTATAAAGGTCGATAAAGGTCTAAATCCACTTCCTGGAGGAGGAGATGTAGAAACTTTTTGCTCTGGCCTAGATGGGTTAGTTGAAAGAGCAGCAAAATATTACGAACAAGGAGCAAGATTTGCAAAGTGGAGAGCAGTTCTGCAAATTACAAATGATGGTTGTCCTTCAAAACTATCAATTCAAGAGAATGCATGGGGATTAGCAAGGTATGCAAGGTCCGTTCAAGAATCTGGTTTGGTACCAATTATTGAGCCTGAAATCTTAATGGACGGCGACCATACTATTGAAAAAACCGCTGAAGTTCAAGAAGAGGTAATAAAGCAGGTTTATATTGCCTGTCAAGCAAATGGAGTTTTTCTAGAAGGGACTCTATTAAAACCTTCTATGACTGTTAATGGAGCAGATTGTCCAACAAAGGCTGATCCTATGAAAGTTGCTGAAATGACAATAAGAACTATGGAAAGGTGCGTTCCTGCCTCAGTTCCTGGAATAGTTTTCTTATCAGGAGGGTTAAGCGAAGAAGCTGCTTCTGTCTATTTAAATAATATGAACACTCTTTACAGGAAAGCTTTATGGAATGTTTCATTCTCCTATGGAAGAGCATTACAGCACTCATGCTTAAAGGCCTGGAAAGGAAGCGACGTTGAAGGCGGGCAAAAAGCATTAATAGCAAGAGCCCAGGCAAACTCTGAAGCATCAAAAGGCGCCTATGTAGCAGGATCTCAACCTTCATCTGATGAGCAATTGTTTGTGGCAGGCTACACTTACTAACTAAAAAATCCTAAAAATATACTCTGGGTCATAAAATTAGTTTCTTTAATTTAGTATTTTGTATATCTAATGACGTGACATTTGATACCTCTTTATACTAAACTCTCGGAAACATATGCTTTATATAGCATTTAACTTATTTTAATTATGGCCCTCGTTCCACTAAGACTACTTTTAGATCACGCTGCTGAGAATGGTTACGGTATTCCAGCTTTCAATGTTAATAACCTTGAGCAAGTTCAAGCAATTATGGAAGCAGCATATGAAACTGATAGTCCTGTAATCCTCCAAGCTTCAAGAGGGGCAAGAAATTATGCAGGAGAAATTTTCTTACGTCATCTAATCCTTGCCGCTACAGAAACATATCCTAATATTCCAGTGGTAATGCACCAAGACCATGGTAATGAGCCATCAACATGTTATTCAGCAGCAATAAATGGTTTCACATCAGTAATGATGGATGGTTCTCTAGAGGCAGATGCAAAGACACCCGCTAGTTACGAATATAATGTTGCAGTTACTAAAAAAGTAGTAGATTTTGCTCATTCAGTTGGAGTAAGTGTTGAAGGAGAGTTAGGTTGCTTAGGTTCATTAGAAACAGGAAAAGGTGAGGCAGAAGATGGCCATGGATTTGAAGGTGAACTTTCTACAGATATGCTTTTGACTGATCCTGAAGAAGCGGCAGATTTTGTTGCCAAAACAAAAGTTGATGCATTAGCAATTGCTATAGGTACAAGTCATGGTGCATATAAATTCACGAGGAAGCCAACAGGAGAAGTTCTTGCAATAAGCAGAATTGCTGAGATCCATAAAGCTCTTCCAAATACACATCTTGTAATGCACGGATCTAGTTCAGTGCCTCAGGAATGGTTGGACATCATTAACAAATATGGTGGGGAAATCCCTCAAACATATGGTGTTCCTGTTGAAGAGATTCAAGAGGGAATAAGAAATGGAGTTAGGAAAGTCAACATTGATACCGATAACAGACTTGCTTTCACTGCCGCGGTTAGAGAGGCAGCATTTGCTGACAAGGCAAACTTTGACCCAAGACATTTCAACAAACCTGCTAGAAAATACATGAAGCAAGTTTGTCTTGATAGATACAAGCAGTTCTGGTGCGAAGGTCAAGCAAGTAAGATCAAACAAAACAGCACCAATTACTTTGCTGATCTTTATGCTAAAGGTGATTTAGATCCAAAAGTAAAAGCTACTGTTTAATTTCTTCCCAAATTAAATAAAAAAAGACCTCCACAATTTGGGGTCTTTTTTTATTTCAATATTAACGATTTTAATGTAAATAGACCGTCAGTTCCACCGATTGTCTCGTCACATGCACGCTCTGGATGAGGCATTAAACCTAGAACATTTCCCTTTTCATTAGTTATACCTGCAATATCGAATGAGGATCCATTAGGATTATTTTTATATCTCAAAGCGATCAATTCATTATCTACAAGTTTTTTTAAAGTATCAGAATCACAATGATATCTTCCTTCCCCATGCGCTATTGGCAACTTAATGGTTTGTTTTTCACCTCCATTATTAAACCATCCTCCTTTTGAAGAAATGATATCAAGTTCAACATCATCACAGATGAAATTAAGATTTTTATTTGCAGTAAGGGCACCAGGTAAAAAGCCTGATTCTGTCAAGATTTGAAACCCATTACAAATTCCTAAAACTCTTTTCCCGCTTTTTACAAACTCATCCAAGGCATTTATTAATGGAGAGAATCTCGCAATTGCTCCGCATCTTAAATAATCACCATAGCTAAATCCTCCTGGTAAAACTATTGCATCTACGTCACTTAAATCTGAAGACTCATGCCACAAGTATTTTGTTCTTATGTCTAAACAACCTTCCAATGCCCATGAAACATCACGATCACAATTAGAACCAGGAAAGACAACAACTCCTACAGTAAAATTATCCATCTTACAATTTTTCTAGTGAATACTCATAATCTTCAATAACAGTATTTGCGAATAACCGATCACACAATAAATTAATTTTTTCTCTTACCTCGTTTTCACCATTACCTTCTATTTTTACCTCAATCATTTTTCCTATACGTAATGATTTTATTCCCTCGGCTCCAAGTTTTATAGAGGCAGATTTAGTAGCTTCCCCTGCTGGATCTAAAACTGAGGGTCTTAGTCTAACAAAAACTTTTACAGCAAATTGGTCCAATTAAAAATTAATTTCTACTAGAAGATTAGTTTAAATTTTAATAAAAAGTACTATTGATTAATAAACAAATATTTTTACCTTAAGGTTCTCTGAGTTATTAGATGTTTATGTAGCCTCTGCCAAAACAAACTAAGCAAGTTCTTCTTGAATTTTCCTGAGTTTTAAAGTTTCCTGCCCCACCACATTTTGAACATTTTATTTTATCAATTGATGTAACTTCGTCAGAGATTTTTTGTTTTAATACAATTTTTGGATGTTCCATATTGGGCTGTCAACTTCTTTAGTATCTCGACAGCTAACTATAATGTCAAATTGCTATTTTTGGTTCACTTAAAATCTTAAATTTCTCTTTAATTTTTCTATTGAAAGTTTTTATAGATTTTTCATCAAAGGAAATTATTACTAATTCAAGCCCAGCATTATCATTTGGTCTCCAACAATTGTCTGGAGCTTCTTCAAACCAAGTAATAATTTTCTTTCCAACAATTTGTATTTGTAAAGGCAATGATTTATTTGGTATCCAAATACGTCCTTTTATTCGAAGAATGTTTAATTCATCCAAGATTTTTGACATCTCTTTTTCAAAGTCATTTTTTTCAAGGAAATAATTTGATTTAATTAAATCTGATACAAGCTCTACATGATTATGGTCATGTTCTTCAGTTAAAAATTCTTTATAAGTCTCTTTTTTAAAATTAAAGTCAAATAGATAATTTAAATCAATTTTGCCATTCTTGGATTTAAGGACTGGTGTAGATGAGTTTAGACTTCCCTGAATTTTATTTTTTACAACATCAAACTGATGATCATTTAAGATATCTGATCTAGAGATTAAAACGATATCAGAGACTTCAAGTTGTTCCTCAAAAAGTTCTTCAATAGAAGCGTTGTGATCAATTCTATCTGTATCATTATATTGTTTTGTTATTTTATTTAAATCATTAATTGGAGAACCATTAAGCATTGATTCTCCATTAACGATACCAACAACTACATCAAGATAGATGGAAGTCCTAATCTCAGGCCAGTTAAGTGCTTGAATTAAGGGAATTGGTAATGCCAAGCCACTTGTTTCGATAATTATTGATTCGATAGGAGGATTAAATTCTAGAAGAGCTTTTATTGATGGAACAAAATCATCTTGAACAGTACAACATAAACATCCATTGTTTAATTCGATAACGCAGTTTTCTTCAGATTCATCACATTTATCACAACTTTTAATTAGATCACCGTCAATTCCAACATCACCAAATTCATTAATTATTAAACCAAATTTTTTATTACTCTCTTTTAATAGATATCTTAGAAAAGTTGTTTTACCTGAACCAAGAAATCCCGAAACAACAATAACTGGAATTTTTTTTTTCATCTTTTATGATTAACAACCTAAGCTATATTCCGTACTCTCACCTGTAGAACTATTTGTGCCATTAGCAATCGCACATAATTGTTTTTGTTGTGTACGACTAAGAACAGCATCCGTAAAATCTGCACCATCTATTTTTGCACCTTCAAAATTACTCTCCATTAATAAGGCATTAGTAAAATTAACATCCGAAAGATCAGCATCTGTAAAGTCTGTTGCATAAGCTAGTGCATCTCTTAAATTTGCTCCAGTAAACTTTGAGTTTTGCAATTTACTATTATTAAACACCGCCCCTTCTAAATTACTTTCACTGAAATTAAACCCATTCAAATCAAACTTAACGTATTCGTTACCGCTTAAGTCTTGACCATGCATATCTGGCTCTAAATTAAGGTCTTGCTGATTTCTAATCTCAGGAGGTCTTTTAGCCCATGCAGAATTTACAGAATTAAAAAATAAAATCCCAACGAATAACAAAGTAATTAGTGCATTCTTTAGTGAGGGGAAAGCGATTGATTTAATCATAATAAGACTGTATTTTAGAACTTAAGTATTTAAAGTTTGTAAGAGTATTTTAAAGGAAAATATATGGCAATGTCACTAAAGGTTATTGTTCCTCCTCATCCATTAATAAAACATTGGCTTTCAATATTGCGAGAAAAAAATACTCCAAAAATTTTGTACTCAACAGGATATGAGCAATTAGGGAAATGGCTTACATATGAAGCATTACGTAATTGGCTGCCATATAAAAAAGAAATAGTAAATACTGATAATGGAGAAGCGGATGGATTCTTTATTAATAATGATTATCCAATAAAAGTGCTCGCAATGTTGCCCGAAGGGTTATCTCTTTGGTTTGGATCTAAAGAAGTAATTCCTAATTCAACCCTCTCATTAGGAGAACTTCCTAAAACTATTGAATCAAATGAAGGAGTTATATTTTATTCAGAACAAATAACGACAAAATCAACAACATTAGAAACTTTAATTAAATTAAAGGAATTAGGTGTTGATTCAAATAGGATTCTTTTAATAACAGCTATTTGCTCAAATAAAGGGTTAAATGAAATCGCGAAAATACTACCTAATCAGGTAATTTACACTTCTTGCATAGATGAGGAAGACGAAAAAACACAATTATTAGTACCGGGGATTGGGAATCCTCTATCGCGTTTAAGTACTATATTTCAAGATAAGAACTAATATAGAATATAGGAGTAAATATTTTACCAATGTCTGAATACAGAGATTCGTCTTCAAATAATCTTTTATCATTAATAAGCGGTGCTTTTATTGGAGCAGCTGGTCTAGCTTGGTGGCTAATATCCGAAGCAGACAAAAGAAAGGAGGAAAAAAAACAAAAAGCAATGATGTATTCTTCCAGAATTCAAGACGGTTCAGAAGCGATTGATTCAAATGAAAATATAAATGAAGTTGAAGGAGAGAATCTGGAGAAGAAAGTTGAGCAACTTAATTCTGCAATTGCTGATGTGAGGAAGCAACTTGAAGAGTTAGGGCAATAGAATAAAAAAGGTTCTCAAATAATATGAATAAACTCAGATCATCTGCAATAACACAAGGTGTGCAAAGATCCCCTAACAGATCGATGTTAAGAGCTGTTGGATTTAATGATGAAGACTTTAATAAACCTATTATTGGAGTTGCAAATGGATACAGCACCATAACACCTTGCAATTTGGGTTTAAATAAGTTAGCTCTAAAAGCCGAAGAGTCAATAAAAAGATCAGGTGGGATGCCTCAGATGTTTGGGACTATAACAGTAAGTGATGGAATTTCTATGGGAACAGAGGGCATGAAATATTCCCTAGTTTCAAGAGAAGTTATTGCTGATTCAATTGAAACAGCATGCAATGCTCAGAGTATGGATGGAGTACTTGCTATAGGTGGATGTGATAAAAATATGCCTGGTGCCATGATTGCGATTGCAAGAATGAATATTCCCTCAATTTTCATTTATGGAGGGACAATAAAGCCTGGGAAATTGCATGGAGAAGATCTTACTGTTGTTAGCGCATTTGAAGCTGTTGGACAATTAACATCAGGCAAAATTAATGAAGAAAGGCTAATCCAAGTTGAGAAAAATTGTATTCCTGGTGCTGGTAGCTGTGGAGGAATGTTTACCGCTAATACAATGTCCGCTGTTATTGAAGTATTAGGGTTAAGTCTTCCTCACAGTTCCACTATGGCTGCTGAAGATCTTGAAAAAGAACTAAGTGCAGATAAAAGTGCTGAGATATTAGTCTCTGCAATAGAAAAAGATATAAGACCTTTAGACCTAATGACTAAAAAAGCATTTGAAAATGCAATATCAGTAATTATGGCAATTGGCGGATCAACAAATGCGGTATTACACATCTTAGCTATTGCGAATACTGCAGGAATAGATATCAATATTAATGATTTTGAGAGAATCAGGCAAAAAGTACCCGTTATTTGTGACCTTAAACCCAGTGGTAAATATGTGACCGTAGATCTACATAAGGCAGGTGGGATTCCACAAGTGATGAAAATACTTTTGAATGCAGGATTAATTCATGGCGATTGCAAAAACATTGAAGGCAAAACCATCTCAGAATACTTACAGAATATTCCAGATAAGCCTCCAACAAATCAAAATGTCATAAGAGATATAGATGACCCTCTTTATAAAAAAGGACATTTAGCGATATTAAAAGGCAACTTAGCGAGCGAAGGTTCTGTAGCCAAAATTAGCGGAGTAAAAAACCCTGTATTAACAGGTCCAGCAAAGATTTTTGAAAGTGAAGAGGATTGTTTAAAATCGATATTGAATAATGATATCAAAGCTGGTGATGTTGTTGTTATTAGAAACGAAGGGCCTGTAGGAGGTCCAGGTATGAGAGAGATGTTAGCTCCAACATCTGCAATTGTTGGTCAAGGCCTCGGAGAGAAGGTGGCCTTAATTACCGATGGCAGATTTAGCGGAGGTACTTATGGTCTGGTTGTGGGTCATATAGCCCCAGAGGCTGCTGTTGGCGGAAATATTGCTCTAATAAAACAAGGTGATTTGATTACAGTAGATGCTGTAAAACAACTAATTGAAGTTGATTTATCTGACGAAGAATTAGAAAAAAGAAAAAAGGATTGGGTTAAGCCTACATCAAAATACAAAAGAGGAATTCTTTCAAAATATTCGAGAATCGTAAGCACATCAAGTTTAGGGGCTGTTACTGATTTATAGATCAGCTGAAAGTTTATTTATTAATCAATAAAGCTTTTTATCCTATTTGCTAGGTTTTCCAATCTAGCGCTGTATTTTGGTGAGTTGCATTTTTTTCCATTATTGCTATTCATCCACAATGTTTTAACTCCACACCACAATATTGGTTCATCAGGAAAATTAAGCTTAGAGATAACTAAAACTAACTCTTTATTTGATTTAAAAAGTTCTAATTCAAGATCGTAAATTTCTAATCTTTTACCTTCTTTATCTCGACATAAGATATTAACCCTCAAATCAATATCTTCTTCCTCGATTTCGTATTCACCATTTGTTTTTACGACAGAATGAACAAAAGGTTTATTTGTTAAATCTGCTGACTTAGCGATTAAGCTCTCTATATTTTTAGATGGATTTTCAAATAACACTTATTGATTTAATTAAAACTTTTATGGAACCCTGTTTAAACTCATTATTAAGTAATCCATCATCACCAAACTTAGAGTGTAGTAGTTGCAATCTTCTAATTTTAGAGGGCTTAAATTTAAATGGGAACCGTACCTTATTAGCTCTTACTGAAGGTTTTAGCGCATTAAACGGAATTTGAACATTTGTTGTTCCGAATTTTTTTGTTGGGAATGATTTAATCCATCTAAGACCACCAGGAATAAATTCGGTTAGTCCAAGAAGATCATCTTCACAAGCAACAGCAAATTTAAAAGTTCTTCCTTGTCCGTCAATATTTAATTCGAAAGATGAATATTCAGATACGTTTAAAGATGGTTTATAAATAGGCGATCTACAACTAACAAATCCTCCAGCTTTTTCGACAATGTTACCCTTTAATAACAAACCAGAATTTGAAATTTCACAAAAAGCTGAACTTGATCCGCCCATAACAGTATCATTTAATGTTTTCCATCCATCGAACTCCTTTTTCTGGAATAAAAATTTTTTCTTACTCATTAAATAATTTAAATTATTAATAGACTTTAACTAAATTTCTAATTCTTTTGCTGAATCCTGATCGCAAAATATTGAAATTTGATTAATAGATTTTATTAATTTTGATGGTGTTCTATCTGGCGGCTCTTTTTCATCTAATAACCTCTCAAGAGCAATTCTTTTAGAAGCTCCACTAACTAAAAATACTATCTTTGATGAGGCTGAAAGGACCTTTGGCGTTAATGAAATTCTTTTTAATCCTTTGCCTTCATTAAAAATCACAAAATCATCTACATTATTATTTTTTTGATAAGGAAATAGAGAAGCTGTATGACCATCGTCCCCAAGACCTAATAAAGTTAAATCAAAGGAGGGAGGATTTGATCCGCATTTTTCAAATAATTTAGAAATAAATTGATTTTTTGTAGTTTCATCATCAGCGTTTAAATCATTGAAAATTTCATAAAAATAAGCTTTAGATCCGAAATTAGTTAACAAAGAGTTTTTCAACATTAACGAGTTACTTAATTCTGAATTTGGATCAACACATCTTTCATCTCCTAAAAAGACATCAACCATATCCCATCGAAGATCACTATTAGATAAGAGATGATACACAGATTTGGGAGTTGAACCTCCACTTACACAAAATTTAAACCTGTCTTTCTTTTTTAAAGTATGAATAATGTGGCTTTGAATAAACTTAAAAACCGTCGTTGATAGTTCTAACTTGTCTTTGTATATATTTAAGGTGTATCCATTTCTGACCTTTTCAATCATTTCATCCATTCAGTATGAAAACTACCTTCCCTATCAATTCTTTCATATGTATGAGAGCCAAAACAGTCTCTCATTGCCTGAACAAGATTCTGAGGAAGTCTATTGGTTCTATAACTATTCAAATAATCTAGAGTACTGGATAAACATGGGACTGGTATACCAGCTTTTGTGGATAGAGAAACAACTTTAGCTAAGTTATCTAATCTTGTCGAAATTTCATTATTAAACCAATCATCAAAAATTAAATTTTTTAGATTAGGGTCTTTGTTATAAGCATCTTGAATTTTACCTAATAATTTTGATCTAATTATGCAACCACCTTTCCATATTTGAGCAATTGACGGCATATTCAAACCATAATTATATACTGCAGATGCTTCTCTTAAAATATCCATACCTTGGGCATAGCTAGCAATTGTGGCAAGGACTACAGCATCAAATAAAGGTTTCATTCCATCTGATATATTTCCTAAATCAAAATCCTCTATCTCTTTAGATGGAATAGTTTTTTCAATCTCACTACGTTGCTCTTTTAAAGAACTCATTACTCTTGCATTTAAAGATGCATAAATAGTTGGGACTGATACCCCCAGCTCTAGAGCACTTACAACAGTCCATAACCCTGTACCTTTCTGGCCAGCTTTATCTAATATTTTTTCCACGACATCATCTCCAGTTATCTCATCTTTTGTATTTAGACAAATCTCTGTTATCTCAACAAGATAAGAAGCTAATTCATCAGTATTATTCCAAATACCAAATACCTCTGACATCTGCTGTCCATTCATACCTTTGACTCTCTTCATAAGGTCATAAGCTTCTGCGAGTATTTGTTCAATTCCATATTCAATTCCGTTATGAACAGTTTTCACAAAATGACCTGAACCTCCTGGTCCAACATATGCAACACATGGTCCGTCTTCAACTTTAGCAGCCATTTTTGTTAATAAGCTTTCTATTGCATCATATGAAGCCTTAGTACCGCCAGGCATCATACTTGGGCCTTCTAGAGCTCCTTTGGCACCACCTGATACTCCCATTCCAATGTATCCAAAACTTTTACTTTCAAGAGTATTTACCCTTCTTTCTGTATCTTTAAATTGAGAATTACCGCCATCTATTAATAAATCTCCTTCCTCGAGATATCCAGAAATATTGTCTATAACAGCATCTGTCGCGGGTCCAGCTTTTACCATCATTAGGATTCTTCTAGGCCTCTCTAGCTTGTTAACAAATTCTTGGAGAGTTTCAGCTCCCTCTATATTCTTCCCAAGACCGCGACCTTGTAAAAATTCTTCAGTTTTTGAGTAAGTCCTATTAAAAACTACACTAGAAAATCCATTTCTCTCTGCGTTAAGAACTAAATTTTCGCCCATAACACCAAGACCTATTAAACCAAAATGTGCCTTGGACATAAAAAATTAAAAAACTCAATAAATATAGTGTGCCTACAACTCAACGAAATTGCTCAAAAAAAATACTTATGTCAGCGAAAAATGATCGAAAAGATTTAAATAACAGTTCCGTTTGCAATCGTTGCATTTTTAACTACAACAACAATTCCATTTCTTATATAGAAGCCTAATTCTGGCTTATCTGCTTCTTCTACTCGATCTTTATTGATGATAACGACATTATCACCAATCCTTGTATTTTTATCAAGAATTGCTCTTTTTACAGTAGTTCCTTCACCTACTCCAAGAGGAGTTCCGCCTCCTTTTCTTAATTCAATCCTCTCTTCAGGTGATTCAAAGAAATCGGCTCCCATAACAAGAGTATCCTCAAGAACCGAATCACTTTCAATCCTGCTTCTAACTCCTAAAACACAATGCAAAATACTGCACGACTTCAAGATTGTACCTTCACAAACTATTGAATCAGTAATTTGAGCATCTACAAGTTTAGAAGGGGGGAGAAATCTAGGTCTTGTATAAATTGGAAATTTCTCATCATAAAAGCTAAATGGGGGTTTTGGTTGCTCAGTTAATGCAAGGTTTGACTCAAAGAATGCCCCAATGGTACCAATATCTTCCCAATAATCATCGAATACATAACTTTTAAGAGTATCGCCTCTATTGAGGGCTTCTGGAATTATGTCCTTACCAAAATCTGTATAATTAGGAAATTTATTAAGAAGATCGAAAAGAGTATTTCTGCTAAAAACGTAAATCCCCATAGAGGCTAGATAAGGTTTCTCGGCAGCTGAATCCTTACTTAATCCAAATTTTGAAGTATCTACTGCCATTGCCTTCAACTTCTCTCCAGTAGGCTTTTCACTGAATTCTTTTATATTTCCTAAATCATCGGTTCTCATGAGGCCAAAACCTTCTGCTTGAGCTTCATCCACAGGTAAAGCTGCAACAGTTAAATCAGCGCCATTATCTCTATGATGTTGAACAAATAAACTGTAATCCATTCTGTACAGTTGATCCCCTGACAAAATTAAATATTCATCAACATCCCATTCTTGAAATAACCATTGGTATTTTCTTACAGCATCAGCAGTACCTTCAAACCATTTGGGACTATCAGGTGTCTGCTGCGCGGCTAAAACCTCCACAAATCCTTGGCCGAAAGGGCCATTTAAATTATAAGTTCTTCCTATATGTCTATTTAGAGATGCACTATTGAACTGGGTCAATACGTACATTTTTTCAATGCCTGAATTTATACAATTACTAATTGGGATATCTATTAAACGATACTTACCTGCCAAGGGCACAGCAGGTTTAGCCCTCATTTTTGTTAAAGGGTAAAGTCTAGAACCTTTTCCTCCTCCGAGGATTATGGCCAACACACGCTTCATTAAATCTAATGGAGGTAGATATACAACTACTTAAAGTAACTGATTATGGGCATATTTAGAAATACTAATGGTCAGTTTACGAAGGTATTTCGATAAATCACTGGAAAAACTTAATATAAATCGAAAAAAGTTAGTTATTTTTATCCTCTTCTACCAAAGAAAACAATTTTTCAACGATTTTCAAAGAAACTTGTCTTTCTTCTCTTGATTGAGGACTTCTCAACTTGGTAACAGGCGTGTGAAGTATTTTATTGATAATTCCTTTAGTAAGAGCTTCCACAACTTTTCTTTCTCGAGCCGAAAAATCTGGTCCCATCCTGCTAAGTGCTTTTTGCAATTCCTCTTTTCTAATTAACTCCAAATCTGATCTAAGTTTATTAATTACTGGAACCGCCTCTAAACTTGCCCACCATTCTAGAAAAATGATCCTTTCTTCTTCTACTAAAGATTCCGCTTCCTTTGCTATTTTCTGTCTAAATTCTTGATTTCTTGAAACGACCTCTTGTAAGTCATCAACATCAAATGATTTTACAAATTCATGTTGTTTTACATCATTAGATATATTTCTCGGTACACCAATATCAATAAATTTAAGTCTATTACTCAAATTTAATTTTTCAATTTTTGCGAGATCAATAATTGGCTCTTCAGAAGCAGTACTGGTAAAAACAATGGAAGATAGTGATATTTTTTCTTCTAATTCGTTTAAACCTCTACAAACAATCTCTAAATCAGGGAAGTCTTTAGCAAGATTTAATGCTCTATCAATATTTCTATTTAGAATGATAAGTTTATGACATCCTTTAGATTTTAGATGAGTTATTAAAAGCCTACTCATTCTTCCCGCGCCAACAACAAGAACATTCTCTGATTCCAAACTTACAAGAGTATCGAAACCCTTTTCTTGGCCTATTTTTAGTTGGGCAAGTTCTACCGCTGCTGAACTTATTGATACGGCTCCAGTTCCTAAATTTGTTTCAGATCTTACTTTTTTACCTGTACTAACTGATTGAGTTAATAATCTATTAAGAATTGGTCCGGTAGATTGATTCTCTTGACCTAATCTCATCATTTTTTTTACCTGCGAAAGGATTTGTCCTTCACCTAAAACGAGGCTATCTAGTCCTGCCGAGACTTTCATCAAATGCAAAACTGCTTCTTCCTGTCTAAAGCAAAAAAGATGTGGATTTAAATCTTCAAAAATAATTCCAGAATATTCTGATATAAATTCTTTTATAGATGAAATTCCAGTATTTTTATCCTTTACTAGTGCATATATTTCCAGCCTATTACAAGTACTTAAGATTGATACCTCTAATACATCAGAGAAAGCTTTTAATGCCTTCAATGATTCTGTTATAGATTGGTCAGGAATACTTAATTTCTCACGCACTTCAACAGGTGCCGTGCGATGACTCAGTCCGACGACAACAATATGCATAATATCAACAATGAATTTTTAAAGGCTGATACTCTTAGCACCATCTTTTATATGGACAGTATTTGTAAACCTTGCAGTACTATCTAATGTACTAATAACTAGACTGCTTGTCCTAACACAATCCCTTTCAAATTTAACTCCGTCAAATAGTAATCCATCAGTTATGCCACTTCCAGCGAAAACAACATTTTCTCCGGAGGCCAATTCATTAGCTTCATAGATTTTATCTATATCGGTTATGCCCATTTCATTGAGACGTTTTATATTTCCTTCTTTTGTGTAATCTGCCCATTCAGAAGTTTGAGCGATTGCTGGATCATAAACTAGTTGCCCTTGAAAGTGTCCTCCTAGAGCTCTCATTGCAGCAGCTGAAATAACGCCCTCGGGAGCAGCGCCTATACCCATCAAGCAATGTGTTCCAGTTCCTGCAAAACCACATGCAATCGCAGCTTGAACATCACCATCAGAAATCGGTTGTACTTTTGCACCACATCCTCGGATCTCCTTAATTAAATCTTTATGCCTAGTTCTATCCATTACAACAACAGTAAGCTCATCAATAGAAAGACCTAAGCAATCACTTAGTATCTTCAAGTTTTCAGTAGCTGAATTTCTAATATCTACTTTACCTTTGGCCGCAGGAGGTGCTGCTAATTTGTTCATGTAAAAATCAGGAGCATTGAAAAGGCCACCCGTATCAGAGGCAGCTAAAACGGCCATAGAACCTCTTTGATTGTTGGCACAAAGATTAGTTCCTTCACAAGGATCTACTGCAAAATCGACCCCTGGGCCACTCCCACTACCAACCTCTTCACCTATATAAAGCATAGGCGCTTCATCTCTTTCACCCTCTCCAATAACAATTTTCCCTTTCATTTCAATTTTGCCCATTCGCAATCTCATTGCTTCGACAGCTGCAGCATCAGCTTCATCTTTTTGACCAAGTCCTGTTAGTTTTGCTGAGGCAATAGCAGCTTGCTCGACAACTTCGAGAATTTCTTGAATTAAAGTTTGATTCACAATTAAATTTTGAGGATTTTCTTAAAGGTTTTGAGTATGATCTCATAAAAAATGTCATTTTTTATGAGAATTATTATGCTAGTAAGCTTTTTTTAACTCTTTACAGCTGATACTTTATCAGGCCGTGACTTGAAATTAGGAATAAACAACTAAATATAGTATCTTTATTAAATATTTTAAAAATAAAATGACTGAGTCAAATCAAACAATCTTAGCTGGTGTTAATAGACCAATTCAAATAATTCCTTCAGTTTTACCAGCTGATTGGGCAAATATGGGGGCATGTGTGAAAGAGCTCGAGGAGGCTGGGGTAGATAGAATTCAATTTGATGTAATGGATGGAAATTTCGTACCAAATCTTACGTTCGGTCCTGAAATGATTGCTGCATGCAGGAAATATTGTAATGTCCCTTTTGAAACTCAATTAATGGTGAGCCAATACAACTGTGAAACCATGCTTGAATCTTATGTTAACGCCACAAAAGGGGCGAATGGTGAACCAGGAGTAGTAATAGCTCATGCCGAAGCAAATATTCATTTGCATAGGGTTCTCGGAAGAATAAGAGATCTAGGAGGATCTCCTTCTGTTGCATTAAACCCTCATACTCCTTTTGAAATGATTAAAAACATTATGGATATGGTTGATCATGTTTTGGTTATGACAGTTAATCCGGGCTTTGGAGGACAAGCTTACATACCAACAATGCTTAATAAAATAAGAGAAATAAGAAACTTTATTATCGAAAAAAACTTAAATGTCGACATTGAAGTTGATGGAGGGATAAAAGCAAATTGGACTATTTCACAATGTGCCGATGCTGGTGCTAATTGTTTTATTGCAGGTAGCGGAATGTTTGCTTACCCAACATTAAAAGAAGGATGTGATGACTTGAGAAAAGTTGCACTAGAAGCACAAAAAGGGAATGTACTTTCAGAGTCTTAATCAATAAGATAGGTGATTTCTTAATCACCCAAATATCCATCCATAACTGTGTAACCCTATTCCTAAAAAATTTACTCCTAAATAACAAACTAAAACAACTAAAAAGCCTGTAGAGGCTAATAATGCCGGTTTGCGTCCTTGCCAACCCTTGCTTATTCTCATATGAAGATAAGCGGCATAAAACAACCATGAGATAAATGCCCATGTTTCTTTTGGGTCCCAACTCCACCATGTACCCCAGGCCTCATTAGCCCAAACTGCACCTGAAATTAAACCGAGAGTCAAAAGAACAAAACCTACTAAAATAGAACGATAACTTAATGTATCTAATTCTTCTGAATGAGAAAATTCAATAGGTTCAACTAAATCATTTACGGGATAGCTATTTGAAAGTTTAAATCCTCCTATACCTGTAGAACTACTTCTGATTTGAAGCGGCTTATTTTTATTAATAAACAAAACGGACATAGAAAGTAAAGAACCTATTATTAATGCTGCATAACTAAGCATTACGACGCTAACATGCATCACTAACCAACTAGACCTTAAAGCTGGAACTAAGTTTGATGATAATTTCAAATCCTCAGGTAAAACAAAACAAGCAAAAGCCACAGTCAGTAACTCAATAGGTATAGCAATTGAGGGAATTATTGGAGTTGGGTATTCTTTTTCAACCAATAGTTGACCTAATGTAATACCCCAAGTAAGGAAATAAAGAGATTCATACAAATTGCTAATAGGAAAGTGCCCAGAAATTGACCACCTAAAAAGTAATTGTAATGTTATGAGTAAGTTCACTAAAATCGTAATAAGTCTTACAACAGAAGAAGGCTTTTTCCTGAAAAATGCACCTAAAGATATTGGTAAATTAACTAATAAAAAATAAAAGACTAAAATACCCAAGACTGAAACTGGGTCATATATTAAATTTTTAAAAAGATTATCTAGTATCATCCAGGAAATTTTTCCTTTTTTATTATTCTATGACATCCAAATAATAATTTAAATCATTTATATATGAGTAAATCTTTAATAATTAAGTTTTAATTTATTTTGCAAAAGGATTTCAAAGTTTGAAATTATCTCCTAGATAATACTTCTTCACTATTGGATTATCAGCTAATTCACTTGATGAACCATTAGCTAAGATTTTTCCTTCACTTAATACATATGACTTGTTTGTAATCAAAAGGGTTTCCCTTACATTATGGTCTGTAATGAGGATCCCTACCCCGTCACTACTTAATTTAAGAATTAGTTTCTTTAAATCATTAACAGCCAAGGGATCTATCCCAGCAAACGGTTCGTCTAATAACAAATATTTAGGTCCTTTTCTACCTACCGTGAGTGCCCTAGCTATCTCACACCTCCTCCTCTCTCCTCCTGAAAGTTGATAACCATAATTATCTACAAAGTTATTCAAATTAAATTCATTAATTAACTGTTCTCTTCTATTTCTTATCGCTGCTCTACTATAAGATGAATTTTGTAAAGCCAAATCTATATTATCCTTAACAGTGAGATCTCTAAATATACTCGCTTCCTGAGTTAAGTAACCTAACCCAAGTCTTGATCTAATTGGTAAAGAAAGATTGGTTATATTTTTCCCATTCATTAAAATTTTACCTTTATCCGGTTTTATATTCCCAACTGCAAGATTAAAAGTTGTAGTTTTTCCAGCACCATTAGGTCCCATCAAACCTACAACTTCCCCTGGATTAACAGTTATAGAAACATCATTTACGATTAATCTTCCTTTAATTGAAAGTGATACATTATTAATCTTTAGGTTCATTTTCCTTGAGATTGATTAGGTTTCTTATTTTCTTGAAAAAAAAATGAAATAGATAATAACAATTTAATTGAAGATAAAGATATATTCATTAAAGAGTTTTCAAAAAAGGCTTATCGTTCTCGTTTAATAGTTCTTTATATTGTAATTTCCTTAATAAATCTTCCAAACATTGGCAGAAGGACTCAAGATCAATCCCTATATCAATCTTGGTTCTAGTTTTTATTCTACCTAAACCCTCTCCAAGCAAAATAGTAGCTCCATTTAGATTACCTTTACTTAAGTGAAACTGAGAAACAGATACCTGTAAAATTCCTTGGATAACTTGTCGTTCGTCACCATCTACGGAATTCCATATTTCTTCAAAAGCATCATGAGCTTCATACCATTCATGTTTGTTAAAAAGATTTAAAGCTCTAAAAAGGGAATCTTGAAAACTTTTTGTACTTTCTTCGTTCATTAAAAAAAATTACTAATTTTTTTTCTTTTTATTTATTTTTCTCATTCTTATTGAATCCGGTGTTACCTCTAGCATTTCATCTGGACCAATATATTCGAGTGCTCTTTCAAGAGTAATATCGACAGGTGACTGCAAAGTATCAAGTTCTTCTGCCCCTGCAGACCTCATATTAGTCAACTGCTTAGTTTTACATATATTCAACTCAAGATCTTGAGGTCGATTATTCTCTCCAATTATCATTCCTTTATAAACTTTAACTCCAGGTTTAATGAAATAAACTCCCCTATCTTCCGCATTCTTTAAAGCATAAAATGTGGCTACACCTTCCTCAAAAGCTATAAGAACGCCATTCCTTCTGGTTTCAAAGTCTCCTGTTTTAGGTTTATATTCATAAAAAGAATGACTCATAATACCTTCACCTCTGGTTATCCTTACGAATTCGCCACGAAATCCAATTAATCCTCTTGATGGAACAAGAAATTCTAATTGAGTTCTACCATCTGAACTTGTCTGCATATTTTTCATCTCTGCCTTTCTAGATCCAAGTTTTTCGATACAAGAACCAACAGATACTTCAGGTACATCTAAAACCAAAGTCTCTATAGGCTCACATTCAACATTATCAATTTCTCTGAAAATTACTTGAGGTTGTGAGATTTGAAACTCAAAACCCTCTCTTCTCATAGTTTCAATCAATATCCCAAGATGTAATTCTCCTCTTCCTGAAACTGAGAACCTGTCAGGAGAATCAGTTTCTTCTACTCTCAGGGCAACATTTGTTAAAAGTTCCCTCTCCAATCTATTTTTTAATTGTCTACTCGTAACAAATTTCCCTTCCTTACCCGCGAAGGGTGAATCATTGACAACAAAAGTCATATTTAAGGTCGGTTCATCAACTTTGATTAATGGAAGAGGATGAGGAGAATCGGGACATGCTATGGTCTCACCAATATTGACTTCATCGAAACCAGAAACAGCAACAATATCACCTGCAAATGCTTCATTAATATCAATTCTTTGTAATCCTTCAAATCCTAAAAGCTTACTAACCTTACCTTTAATAGTTTTTCCGTTTTCTTTAATTAAACTAGCCAGTTGCCCATTTTTTATAGTTCCATTGTGAATCTTCCCAATTACTATTCTGCCTAAGAAATCAGAATAGTCCAAAGTAGTTATTTGTAGCTGAAGAGGCTTATTAGAATCACCTACTGGAGGTGGAACGTGTCTAATAATAGCTTCAAAAAGAGGCATCATATTGTCACTATTAGATTCCATCTCTTCTTTTGCGAAACCAGATAAGCCACTCCCAAAAAGATAAGGGAAATCACATTGATCATCATCAGCACCTAACTCCAAAAACAAATCAAGGACCTTATCAATTGCTATTTCTGGTACTACTCGTGGCCTATCGATTTTATTTACAAAGACTATAGGCCTGAGTCCTTTTTCTAATGCTTTTTTTAAAACAAATCTTGTTTGAGGCATAGGCCCCTCATTTGCATCAACAATAAGCAGACAACCATCAACCATTCCCAAAACCCTTTCGACTTCTCCTCCAAAATCAGCATGTCCAGGTGTATCTATAATATTAATTCTGGTATCTTTGTAGTTGACTGCAGTATTTTTTGAGAGAATTGTTATCCCCCTTTCTCTTTCAAGATCATTTGAATCCATTACACATGTAGGGATGACTTCATTGTCTCTAAATATTCCTGATTGAGATAACAATGCATCTACAAGGGTTGTTTTCCCATGATCTACGTGAGCAATAATTGCAACATTTCTAATTTCTTTTATCGAAGATGACATTTATAGAATTTATATAAATATTAGATTGACTTTATTAAGGCTAACTCAAAGTATGCTTATTATGAGAATTTTCTCTTTAAGACTTTGAAAAATATAATTTATAGAATAATTGATTAATGAATTAGATTTATAATTTTCTATTTGAGCTTTCAAAAACTTTTAATGCTTCAATTGACCCTTCATATCTCCAATGCCAGGGTTCGTAATCTATATATTTATTATCTTTGTTGAACGATAACTTAAAGTGAAACTTAGCTGCATTTTTTATTAACCATCTAAAGGCGGCAGTATTTTCGAAGTCGGTTTCAAAGTCTGTCTCTCTTTGAGTAGCATCACCAATATCGATTGCGAAACCTGTACTATGTTCGGAATACCCTGGAGGGGCTGAAACTCTAGCTCTTTCTGCCGCCTCTTGATTTCTAATAGATTTTAAAGAATAAAAGATATCGTTTTGCAAATTTATTGATCTATAACCACTCAAGAAGACTAAATATATCCCATCCTTTTTGGCTTCTTCTCTCATCTTTATTAGAGAATCGCGCATATCCATATGAACTTCAATATTAGGCTCAATTAAAACTAGTTTCTCCTTAGAAATTTCCGCATAGGGTAAATGACCTAAAATTCTATGGTCGTGATTTATCTGAGCTTGAAAATTGAGATTATCAAGAGATCCTATTTCTATATTTTTAATTAATCGCAATGCAGCGACAGAAAAGATAAGAAAAAGAAATGGAGAAAATATTAATAGTTTTTTTAATAATGTTGAATTTGGATTATTTAGGTAAGTTCTTTTGGCAAGTGGTAAATCAAATTGATCGATATCTTTATTAAGTTCCAATATTTAGAAGTGAATTTGGAAAAGATATTTCGATATTAACTATTATTTTAAGAAATGCACTTTTATAAGCAAAAAAGATGTAGTTTTTATATACAGTATTTATTTTTTTTCATATGTTGAGGGTAGCTGTTATTGGTGGAGGTCCAAGTGGTTCATGTGCGGCAGAAATACTTGCTAAAGCTGGAATAAAAACTTGGCTATTCGAGAGAAAATTAGATAATGCGAAACCATGTGGAGGAGCAATTCCACTTTGCATGGTTGAAGAATTTGATTTGCCTGAGTCAATTATTGATAGAAAAGTAAGGCATATGAGAATGATATCTCCATCAAATAGAGAAGTAGATATAAGTTTAGATAGAGTTTATGGGAAAAGTGATAATGAGTTTATTGGGATGTGTAGAAGAGAAGTTATGGATGCCTTTATGCGCAACAGAGCATCAGATCTTGGTGCTAAATTAATAAATGGATTAGTTACTTCTATTGATACTGGCGATAATAATCAAGGGCCATATAAGCTTTCCTACTCAGATTTTACGAATGGAGATAAAAAAGGGGAACTAAAAGAGCTTACTGTTGATCTTTTGATCGGAGCTGATGGAGCCAATAGCAGAGTCGCAAAAGCAATGGATGCAGGTGATTACAAAGTTGCTATAGCATTTCAGGAAAGAATTAAATTGCCTAAAGAAGAAATGAGTTACTACGAAGATCTTGCTGAAATGTATGTTGGAACTGATGTTTCTCCTGATTTTTATGGGTGGGTATTTCCTAAATATGATCATGTTGCTGTGGGCACAGGAACCATGCAAAAGAATCAGTCATTAATTAAAGGACTTCAAGAGGGTGTAAGAAATAGGGCAAAGAAAAGACTTGTTAATGGTGAAGTAATAAAGGTAGAAGCTCACCCTATTCCAGAGCATCCAAGGCCAAGAAGGGTAGTTGGGAGAATGGCATTGGTTGGTGATGCAGCTGGTTATGTTACAAAAAGTTCTGGAGAGGGTATTTATTTTGCTGCAAAAAGCGGAAGAATGTGTGCTGAAGAAATTGTTGAAGCATCAAAAAATGGTCAAGTAATTCCATCAGAAAAAGATTTAAAAAACTATCTTAAAAAATGGGATAAAAAATATGGCACAACTTATAAGGTGCTAGAAATCCTTCAAAATATTTTCTATAGAAATGATTCTGCTAGAGAAGCCTTTGTTGAGATGTGTGATGACATGGATGTTCAAAGACTTACTTTTGATAGTTACTTATACAAAAGAGTTGTGTCTATGAAACCATTACAGCAACTTAAAATTACGATGCTTACACTTGGTTCGATTTTAAGAGGGAAAGCCCTAGCGCCTCATAAATATAAACCCGTTGATAGTGCCGTTAGGGAAAATAAAGAGGTAGAAAAAATGCTAGAAAATTATTCAATAAAGGGAGGAATTAAAGTTAAGAGTTCAAAAGTGTAAAGTCGGCAATTTTTAGAGAATAATTTCTAATTAAGCTCAACAAATTTAGTCTATTATTTCTTATTTTAAAATCCTCTGACATTATTAGGACTCCCTTTTCATTATCAAATAAATCCTCGATAGTGTTTAAATTAATCTCAAACAAATTTAGAAGTTCCAAATAATTGCAATAACCTTCTGAAAAATGTTTTTCTAATTCTCTAATAAATTCAAAAACTTTGAATTCACAATCTTTTTCAAAAAGTTTTGTGTTTATATAATCTCTTGTTGAGAGAACGTCTATTGAAATATCACTTTTATTTGCTAATTTGCTTACCCTAGTAATTACCTTCTGGATTTCTACAAAATTACCCTTTTCGTTAAAATTGATAATAGTATTAACCCTATTTTTAAGATCAACAATATTCAATACTCTTTTTTGAGATAATTCATCAGAAGAGCAAACAGCCTTTATTATTTCTTTACTTAGTGATATTTCTTCTAGATGACTAATAATTCTTTGAACTAAAAATTCATTTAAATCATTTAATACTATTTCTCTTGAGAAGTTTAAATTCGGAAATAAGATTTTCCAAAAATCAATAAGTTCGTTGAATAATTTATCTAAAGGTAAATCAAGTTCATAATCCCAAATTATTTTAATCACACCATTCAAATTTCTTCTTAAGGCATAAGGATCAGATGATCCACTAGGTCGTTTACCAGAAATAAATATACTTATTAAAGTTTCTACCTTATCTGCTATGGAAACTATTGCACCATATTTTGTGGAGGGCAAAGCATCTTTATAAAAAGAAGGTAAATAATGTTCAGCGACAGCCAAGCAAACATCCTCACTAAATCCCTCAAATTTAAGATATTTACCACCCATTATTCCTTGCAGCTCAGGAAATTCGAAAACAATTTCGCTACATAAGTCGTTTTTACAGTATTTAGCAGCTTCTATTAATTTTTTTTCTTCTAGAGACTTATCATTTATAAATTTAAGAATTTTTTTAGTAACTTCCTCTATCCTTTCTACCCTCTGAAATATATTTCCAAGTCCTTTTAAATATGAAACAGATTTAAGCTTTTCATTTCTTTCGATTGAAGCAACTTTTTTGTCACTTTCTACGAAAAACTTTGCATCTGAAAACCTTGCCCTTAATACTTTCTCATTACCTTTAGCGATATTATTACTTGATTCTTCAAGACCATTTGAAATAACGCAGAAAGTTGTACTAATATTTTTTTCAGAGCTTAAATCTAGTTTAGAAAAACTTTCGTTTTTAAATAAAAGAGGAACGTATCTCTGATGAATTTTCATGACTGTTGAGAGAACTTCAACCGGAAGATCAAGAAATTCATTACTAAATTTGCCAATAATTAAGTCTGGCCATTCAACTAAGTCAGTTAGTTCATTTAGTAATCCTTCTGAAAGGTCAGGTTTCAGATTTAAAGATTTAGATGCCTGATTTATTAAACTTTCAATTTTTTCTTTTCTTTCTTTTCGAATAGCTATTACTCTATTTCGTTTCAATAACTCAAAGAAATCATCAGGATTCTGAACTTCTAAAACTTCATTGATTAGCCTATGACTTTTCGTTTTATTACTTATTTTGATCTTTGGATCACATTCATCAAATTCAAAATCAAGAATTTCATCATTATAAATAGACGCAATCCACCTAATAGGTCTTGAAAATTTTATGTTCCCAGCCCCCCATTTCATAAATCGAGGGCCTTGAAGACTCTTTACTAGTTTTGGGATAATCGAAGACAAAGAATTTTTTGTTGATAGTCCTTTTTCAATTTTCTTTCCAAATACAAAATCACCCTTTTCTGTTTTTTTTATTTTTAGCTCACCTACATCTATATCTAAGCTATTAGCAAATCCTAAAGCAGCATTAGTAGGACATCCATTTAAATAAGCTGAATTTGCTTTAGGCCCTTTTCTTTCTATTATCTTATCTTCTGCATAATCAACTAAACCTTCGAGAAGTAGAACTATCCTCCTAGGTGTGGAGGTAACAGTTATATTTTCGAATTTGATTAACTTTTTATCCAATTCAAATTCTATTAGAGATTTAAATTGCTCTAGAACAGAATGAGAAAATTTTGCGGGCAACTCTTCTGTTCCTATCTCAAGTAAATATTTAGACAAGAAAAAAATATGACTTCACTTACTATAATTTACTACCAGTTAAATAAGCTTTTCGCTAATGTATAAAAAGAGATATGTTTTGGTCCTTTGATCAAGGTTGAGAAAGTAAAAAAGAAAAAAGATTCTGCAAAGGATGAGACTGTTTGTTTAGCAAATGGACTAGAAGTTTCTAAATTTGAAAATTTTAAAAAAAGTAGCCAATTTCTTAAGGAACCACTTGCTACGGAATTAGTCAATGAGAGTGATCATTTTACTAATGATGCAGTTCAGTTACTAAAATTTCATGGTAGTTATCAACAAGATAACAGGGAAAATAGAAGGCCTGGCAAAAGTAAAGATTGGCAAATGATGCTTAGGTTAAGAAATCCGGGCGGTGAAGTCCCTGGAAAATTATTTTTAGCATTAGATGAATTATCTGAAAATCTAGGTAATGGAACACTTAGGGCAACTACAAGACAAGCCTTTCAAATGCATGGAATCAGAAAGGAAAACCTAAAAGAAGTAATCCAAACAATAGTAAATTCAATGGGCTCGACATTAGCTGCCTGTGGAGACATAAATAGAAACGTTATGGCACCTGCGGCTCCATTTGATTCGCCAGATTATAATATTGCAAGAGCATTGGCAAAGAAAGTTGCAGATCTTCTCACCCCAATAGCAGGCCAAGGTACTTTTTTAGAGCTTTGGGCTGATGGAGACTTAGAATACATCATAAAGCCTGACAAAGATATTGAAGCAATTAGGAAGCTCCAATTCAAAGATAATGTTTTTAGTGGGATAAAAGATGAGCCACTTTATGGTTCAACTTATTTACCGAGAAAATTCAAATGTGCCGTGACAGTTCCTGGGGACAATTCTGTTGATCTTCTTACCAATGACATAGGAATAGTTGCCTTTACTTCTAAAGATGGAAACTTAGAAGGGTGCAATTTCTATGTTGGAGGTGGTATGGGTCGCACACATAATAATGAGGAGACCTTTGCAAGAATTGCAGATCCACTTGGATATGTTGAAGAACCTGATGTTTATGAATTAATACAAAGCATTGTGGCTATTCAAAGAGATTATGGTGATAGAAAATCAAGAAAAAATTCGAGAATGAAATATCTTCTTCATAGAAAAGGTATTAAATGGTTCAAAAAGATACTTTCTGATAAGTATTTCAAAAAAGAAATTAAAAAAATCAGAAAAGAACCTGATAAGGTTCTTATTGATTACCTAGGTTGGCATAAACAAAATAAAACCTCTCATTTCGTGGGATTACCATTATTATCAGGGCGATTATCTGGAGAGAAGAAGAATACTATCACAAGTATTGTTAAAAAATATAATTTAGATTTAAGACTCACACCTAATCAAGATATTTTACTTTGTAATATCGCCAATAAAAACAAAGGTGAAATTCAAAAATCTCTATCAAAAATTGGATACGGAAATTTAGAAAACATTAATAAAATACAAAGACATGCTCTAGCTTGTCCCGCTTTACCACTTTGTGGTCTTGCAATGACTGAAGCTGAAAGAATATTACCTGACGTACTAAAAAGGATTGAAAATTTACTATTAAATCTAAAAATACAAAAGACAATATTATTCAGAATGACGGGATGTCCGAATGGATGTACCAGGCCTTATATGGCCGAATTAGCACTTGTTGGAAGTGGTCAAAACAAATACCAATTATGGTTGGGGGGCAGTAAAAATCTACAAAGGCTTGCTAAACCATTTCTACAAAGAATGGAGCTTAACGATTTAGAAAAAACTCTTCAACCATTATTTGATAATTGGAAGAGTAATTTGGATTTGGATTTCGGAGATTTTATAAATACTCAAGATGAAAATTATATATTGAATTTACTGAATGAAAATCAATAGAAATTAAATTTTTCCATAAATGGCATTTGCTTTTTTATTTTTCCAAGCCCATAATTGATCACCATAACTAAAATGCCACCATTCATATGGATGTTGAGCAAATCCGAATTTAGTCATAACTTCCCTTAATAAATTTCTTCTACTATTCCAAATAATTGCTTCTTCATTTTTGATGTTTGCATAAAAATAAGGATTTGAGGTCTCATCCATTTGATCAACTATGCTTCCCATTTCAACAAGATTTCCGTATTTATCTGATAAACAAACATCCAAGGCACCCCCAGTTGAATGAGGGGGAGGACACCTAATGTCATAAGAAGGATATGCCCAAAATTTTTCAACTTTTTTTAAAATTGATGGATATGATTTTATATTTTCAAAAGAAATATCAATATCGGATTTTTCACACTCTAATAAAAATGCTCTTTTAAACATAAATTCCTGAACTTCTAAAGGTCGCCAACTGTCATAAATTAAAAGGTAAAAACTACTCTTTGATATCAAATAATCATTTACTTTTACTAATCTATTTACGACCTCCTCTCTTAATTTCCAAATAGAAGTTTTATCTTTGTAAGGTGCTCCTAAATGAGAGTAAGGGTGTGGATCTAAAAACTTTAGGCAGCTAGGTATAGCTATTAATTTATCTCCATTATCTTTAATTGGTATTTTATTCCAAATTTTCAATTGAAATTTACAATTGATTTATAGTGGCATATATATCAATAATTACAATGGTAGTTTTCAATTCAAGAAATCATGAATGAATTTATTATCAGAATTATCAATAAGTATATTCCTTAAAACAACATTTTCTTTTAAATCAGGATCATCACTAACAATCTTAATAGCCTCTTCACGAGCCTTATCAATAAGAAATTTATTGTTAGGTAAATTGTCCAGTACAAAATCAGGCAATCCGGATTGTCTATATCCTAAAATCTGACCTGGCCCTCTAAGCTCCAAGTCTTTTTCAGCAATATAAAAACCATCATTAGATTTTTGCAAAACACAAAGTCGTTTGTTTTCTAATCCATTTTTATCGGGGGTTACCAGATAACAAAAAGATTTTGTTGATCCTCTACCAACTCTCCCCCTTAATTGATGTAACTGGGACAATCCAAATCTGTCCGAATTGTAAATAATCATAATTGTGGCGTTAGGCACATCGATGCCAACCTCAATAACTGTGGTTGAAACCAATATATTAATTTCATTCTTTAAAAAAGAATTAATTACTTCATTCTTTTCTTGTGAACTTAATTTGCCATGTAATAATCCAACTTTTTTGTTAAAAAAGACCTCTTCTGATAAATGTTTGAATGTTTTCTTTGCGGAGCTTAAATTCATTTTTTCTGAATCTTCTATAAGTGGCAAAATCACATAAGCCTGCTTTCCCTTATTGATTTCATCTTCAACAATCTTGAACAAGTTAGTTAAATCATCTTCCGAAATTATTTTTGTTGTTATGGGAACTCTCCCAGGAGGGAGTTCAGTAATTTGACTCACATCTAAATCACCATAAATAGAAAGCGCAAGAGTTCTTGGAATTGGTGTTGCTGTCATTGATAACAAGTTAGTATTTTCTCCTTTATTTAGTAATTTATTTCTTTGAGTAACTCCAAATCTATGTTGTTCATCAATGACGACCATGCCTAACGCATTAAAGATGACTTTATCCTCAAATAGTGCATGAGTACCTACGAGGATATCAACTAATCCATTGTTCAAATTAGAGAAAATTTCTTTTCTCTTTTTTTGAGGAGTATTCCCAGTAAGTAGTTCAACAGAAACTAAAAGGGGATTTAAATATTTTAATAAATTTTTATAATGCTGTTCTGCCAATACCTCAGTTGGGACCATAAATGCACCTTGCAGGTTTTTTTCAATGACAAGTAAAAGAGACGCTATTGCAATTATGGTTTTACCGCTTCCCACATCTCCCTGAAGCAATCTAGACATTGGTACAGGATTAGATAAATCTTTCTTAATTTCATTTAAAACATTTTCTTGAGATTTTGTTAATTCAAAAGGAAAAGTATTTAAAAATTCTTTTAATAAAGATTTCTTTTGAGGAAATTGTGAAATTACATTTTTATTCGTCTTTCTTTTTCTGAGTAGGAACTTAATTTGAAGTAGGAATAATTCATCAAAAACCAAACGTTTTTTTGACTCCCTAAGTGCCTGTTGAGTTGGTGGGAAATGAATATTAATCAACGACTCTCCTTTTGATAATAAAGATAATGAATCAAGTTGCTTATTATTTAAAATTTCTGGATATTGCTTTGCATAAATTAGTACCTTTTTCATAAGTTTTATAAAACTCATATTTGATAAAGCTTCACCTAATGAATACAAGGGTAATATTTTGCCTGAGAAATTAAAATTATCATTGTTATCCTTAAGAATTTCAATCTGCGGATCTACAAAAGTTTTGCCATACTCTGTCAATTTAACCTTACCCGAAATTGCTAATTTAGTTCCAGGAGAATACAAAGATTTTTGAGATGTGAAGAAGGAGTAAGATCTAAATCTTCTTCCTAAAAAAAATTTTGTGACCTTTATTGAAGAAGTTTCATCAGAAACTAAAATATTCATTATTGACAAATTACTATTTTTTTTACTCTTATAAATATAAAACCTTTTAACGTTTGCGATGCACGTGTATAAATTATCTGGTTTTAAATTTATTATTTTAACTCTATTCGTATAGTCTAGATATGTTCGTGGGAAATAATTAATTAGATCTTTTATATGAAATATCCCTAATTCATTAAGCTTATTTTTATAAACTTTTCCTACATTTTTTATTAATGAAATATCTGAATCAAAAGACAAACTTGAATCAGCTTTATTAAGAAAAACATTATTAGAAATATTATTAGAACTTTCTATTTCTAGAGTTTTACCTAGCTTATAAAGATTTTTTCTTGTGTCTATTATTAACCTTTTTCTTTGATTTTCATCTAATTTATTATATTCATTATATTTTTTAGAAAATTCATAAAATATCCTTAAATATTCGTCTGAGAGATTTAGATTATCTAGTTTTTTTAATGATTCATGCAAATAATCATTAAAGTATTTTTCTCTTCCTAAAGTATTAATAAATTTGTTTTCAGTTTCAATCGTAAGAGATTTTTGAAGAGGTCTTATCCAATCTTTAATTAATTTATTATTATTCCCGCTAATAGTCACATTTGAAAAAAGAATTATTTTTTCAATGTATTTTATTCAAAGAGAATTCTTTTTGCCTCCAATATGTCTCTTTTTTAATCAAACGCTGAAATTGATTTTTGAGCTCATTTATTTTGTTCCTTTGAATAGAAAGATTTAAATTTTTAAACTCTAACTCAACAGTAGATATATTGAAGAAAATAATGCTTGGAAAATTATTGACTATTAATGATGACCTATTTAAGTTTAATTCGAAATTAATAACAAAAGGATATGGATGTTTTATCATAAAATTTTTGCCTACTAAGTAATCAAAGGAATCTTTGGATATCAAATTTTTTATTAAATTTGCCTTGAATAATTCTTGGTTAATACTATATGAAAGATTCAATAGTAAATTGTCCAATGACTTGTCTATTAAATCAAAATTATTAAGAATCTGATTTTTTGGTAAATTATCCATTTGCTTGATATTTTCTTTTTCTTGATATCTTGGTTTTTCCACCTTTTCATCTCCTATTAATTCAATTAAGGAGGAAATAAATTGTTTTTCAACTCCTAAATTTTCAAAAATATTGTTTTTAGATAAATAATTATTATGGTGGTTATTATCTAAATCAAGTGATACGAATCTTTCATAATTATTAGCTTGATAATATTCAGAAGTATTTGAAAAATCTTCAGTAATCTCATACTGAACGGGTTCTTTTAATTGAAAACTATCTTCATATTGGAATTTTTCTTTTTGATCATCTATTATTTTTGTTGAACTATTAAAAATAGTAAAATTGATTTCCTTATTTATATTTTTTTCAATTTCATTTATCTTTAATTGTTCTACTGTCAAAAAGGGCAAATTCTTAAATATTAATTTACTTATTTTTTTTTCAAAAAGATTATAGGATTCATTTTCATTTAAGAAATTATCATTAATTGTTGGATAACTATATATTTGATTAAGGCCTTTTTCTACAGATATGAAAAGTAGATCTCTTATTAGATTAAGGTAAATTTCATATTCCCTATAGATATTTTTAGTTAATATTCTTTTTTGTATGTCTGCTCTCTCTAATTGAGATTTAATTTTAACTATATCTAAGTAATTATTGAAATTATTCAATTCATTCAAGTGACTAGTTTGTTTGCATTGATGCGACCTCTTCAGCAAAGTCCATCTGATTTTTTTCGATACCTTCGCCCAATGTATATCTTGTAAAGCGTCTTACTTTGATATTTTCCCCAATTTTTGCAGCTGCTTGTTTAACAAGATCCTCAACTGTTAGAGAACTATCTTTAATGTAGGGTTGTGAAAGCAAAACAAGCTCATTAAGTCTTTTTGCTATTCTCCCTTCTACTATTTTTTCTTTAATTTGTTCTGGTTTTCCAGATAAATCATCCCTACCCATTTCAATCTGCTTTTCTTTTTCAACTACATCTTCCGGTATTTCATCAATTGAGACATACTCAACATTTGGGCATGCTGCTACTTGCATTGAGACATCCTTCAACAAAGATTGGAATATATCACCTCTTGCAACGAAATCAGTTTCACAATTTAACTCTAGTAAAACTCCGACTCTTGATCCAGTATGTATATAACTACCAATTGACCCTTCGGCAGCTACTCTTCCCGATTTCTTCTCAGCACTAGCTATACCTTTCTTTCTTAACCATTCCAAAGCTTTATCTAGATTTCCCTCAGTTTCGTTAAGTGCTTTTTTGCAGTCCATCATTCCTGCGCCAGTTTTGTCTCTAAGATCTTTTACAAGTTTTGCTGTAATGTTTCCCATTTGAAGTAATAAAAATAGTGAATAGTAAGTTTTAAATTGGAATTTAATTTTTTCTTTCGGCATTAGAGCCCTTTCTGCCCTCATTAATGGCATCTGCAAGTCTTCCTAAAATAAGTTGCACAGATCTAACAGCATCATCGTTACAAGGAATTGGAACTTCACACAAATCCGGATCGCAATTTGTATCCAACATTGATACTAATGAAATATCTAATTTCCTAGCTTCTAATACTGCATTAGATTCTCTTCTCTGATCAACCAATACAACAACATCTGGTAATCTTCTCATACCCTTAAGTCCACCTAAGTATTTTTGTAATCTTTCAAGTTCTCTCCTTAATACTGCAGCTTCTTTTTTAGGCCTCATTGCTATTGAACCACTACTTTCCATTCTTTCTAGATCCTTTAGTCTTTCAATCCTAGCTTTCATTGTTGTCCAATTAGTCAACATGCCTCCAAGCCATCTTTGATTTACATATGCAGCTCCACAGCGTGTAGCTTCCTGAGCTACTACATCTGATGCTTGTTTTTTTGTACCGACAAATAGGAAACGTTTACCGCTTTTTGCAGCGTTTCTCGTCCATTTATATGCATTGTTCATACATAATGCTGTTTTTACAAGATCAATAATATGAACTCCATTTCTCGCGCAATATATATACTTGGACATCTTGGGATTCCAACGTCTAGTTTGATGCCCAAAATGAGCACCAGCTTCCATCATTTCTGATAGTGATACAACAGCCATAATTTAAAAAGGGTTTCGGGTTAGCCTCCATCTGACGGGGAATTAATATTAATAATTCACCCGAAACTGTCAGATGTGTGTGATTTAATCCAACTATCTTAGCAAGTGATGTGTAATTCTAAAAGTTTTTTATCTCGATTTGGTTAACTGTTTAATGTAAATCATATTTAAAGGGATTCTAAGTATCTCAAGTGCAAGTCTATTTCTTCTTATATTTACTAGGAATTTTAATAAAGGAAGGATTCTATCAATACTGATTAGTCCTCCCAAGCAAAGAATTTGCCAAAGTAAATTATGGAGAGGAGTTAATTGAATCATAAATCTAACCCTTAAATTTGGATGTTTCTTATAAAACACTAAAGCCATTTTTGCTCTCTCTTTTTCTTGTGATATTAATGAATCTATTTGTTCGCAATTAAATGGCGGATGCCAATGAAAACCTACTGCATTTGGGCATTTAATTAATTTTGTCCCAATTTTTTTTAATCTTTCTCCAAGTTCCAAATCCTCCCATCCGTAAAGACTAAAAGAAGTATCAAATAATCCCACACTTAAAATTAATTCTTTTGATATCGCTACATTCCCAGTAGCAAAGTACGCAAAAGAACTATCCAATAATTTATGTTTTTCACTCTGAGGATTAAGAAAATTAGATGTGTTGACTACCGAACCATAGGTAAAACATTTTTTATTATTTTTTCTCCAAGAGGCAAGTAATTTTTCTACGTGGCAATTTATAAAATTGTCTAAAACAATAAGATCACTATCAATGAATATAATAATTTCATATTTTGATTTAATTACTCCCAGATTTCTTCCCAGTGCAGGCCCTCCATGTTCTTGTTGAAATAAAATAACGTGGGGGAGATCAGCTTTGTTTTTATTTATCCATGATGTTGTCCCATCAGTTGATCCATCATCAACTACTATAACTTCATAATTACTGATATTTGTATTTAATTTTTGATTCTCAAGCGCAAAAAGACATTTCTCTAGTATAGGTAATCTATTGTAAGTCGGTATAACAATACTTACATTCATGACTATGTCTTAAATATGCATAATATATTGAACTCTAAAGAGAAAAATAAAAGATATTCCCTAATCAGCTGCTCCGCCATTATTTGCTGTACCTGTAACGTTTCCACCATCAGGTCTTCCATCAGTTCTTAATTTCCTTTTTTTGAATTTTCTAGCATAGGCTCTATTACGTTCCTGCTTTTCTTTTTTTAGATTCCTTCTCTTAGACATAAAATTTTGAACTTTTAATTATATTAGCTCACTATGAGCACTATATATTTTACCATCTTCCATATTTAGTATCCTATCAGCCATATCAGAAATTCTTGGATCATGTGTCACCATAAGTACAGAACAATTTTGCTCTTTTGCTAGTTTCTTTAAAAGGGTTACTATTTCTCTTCCTGTGACACTATCTAAAGCAGAAGTGGGCTCATCCGCTAATAAAAGTTTTGGGTTAGCAGATAAAGCTCGAGCAATTGCTACTCTCTGTTTCTGCCCACCAGATAAGTCATTTGGCAACTTTTTATGATGTTCTTCTAATCCTACTGCTGACAACCAATTCCGTGCTATTTCACGTCTTTGCAGATATGTTAAACCTTTTATTAAATCGGCGCCCATCTGGACATTTTGTTCTGCTGTTAAACATCTCAGAAGATTGTGACCTTGAAAAATCATTCCAATACTTCTTCTAAGAATCTGACGTGTTTTCCTTGATGCTCCATTTAACTGATTATTTAGTACAGTTAAATCTCCACTTTGACAGGTTCTCAAGGCACCAATTAATGTTAAAAGAGTCGTTTTACCACATCCTGAAGGTCCTTTCAAAAGAACCAACTCTCCTTTATCAATATTTAAATTAACGTTATTAAGAACTTGTTTTTTATTCTCATTTTTTCCATAAAAGTGACTCAAATTATTTATTGAGACTGTTTTAAGGTTTTTAACATTATTTTTTGATTTATTAGCTTTAACCATTTATCTTCAATTTTTAAAAAATTTCGGCAGGATCAGCGTCAACTAATTTACGCATCGCAACAGCGGCGGACCCCATACACATAACTAAAACTAATACGAAAATTAAAATAGTTTTGTCTGAGTCCATTATTATTGGGAGCTTAGTAGAACTTCTTATAACTGAGTAAAGAATTTGACCAGAGAAATAAGCAGGTAAATAACCAAACAAAGCCAACAAAAACCCCTCTCTAGCTACAACAAAGAAAAGGGACTTAAGTCTATACCCCATTGCCAATAAGGTGGCGTACTCTGGGAGGTGATCTGTAACGTCACTATAAAGAATTTGATAAACAACCACGCACCCTACAACGAAACCCATCAATGCTCCCAAACTAAATATAAAACCTATTGCAGTACTATTTTTCCAATAATTCTTTTCAAATTCTATAAATTGATTTTTTGTAAGAACCCTAACATCATTTGGGAGTGAGTTATTTAATATCCTAGAAATCAATACAGGATCAGATCCTTTTTTTAGCTTTACCAAACCAATTTCTATACTGCCAGGAGGATTAGCCGGAAAAAGTCTTAGGAAGGTTTCTCGACTAGTTATCAAATTGCCATCTGCGCCAAAAGATGGTCCCAACTCCACAAGGCCCTCAACAATTACTCTTTTACCAGCAACCTCAGTCTCCACTTTTTTTTCAGATAAGAACCATTCTTCAATCGGTCCAAATTCAGGTCTAGATAGTTTGTCAAAAAGAACTCTTGATGGATTTCTCAATTTATATGCTTTCTTTGAGAATCCCTTATCTAAAAGAAGTGAATCAGAGGGATTAAAACCTAATGCAAGTATTGATCTAGTTTTAAGATTTTCGGGATTTCTCCAAAGTAAATAATTTAGATTAACGGGAGCAGTTTTTTCAACTTCCTCTACTGCGAGAGTTTGAATCAATCTTCTTTTTGGGAATCCACTCATGCTTATAGAACTTTTTGATCTGGGACTTATCAAAACAAGATCGGCATCTAGAAGTTTATGAATAGTTACGCTTGTGTCAAATAAACCATCTCTAAAACCTAATTGCATAAACATCAAAATCCCTGCAAAACTGATTCCAGCTATGGCAACTGCTAACCTTAATGGTTGCCTAGTTAATAACAACCAAGCTAATGGTATTTTTCTAAATTTTAAAAAAGAAAAACTCATTAGGGAATAAATTTTGCAATCACTTTCATTCCTGCATAGTTTTGAACGATATCTATAGAATCTTGATCTAGTTTTACTAGTACCTCGATAATTCTTGAATCAGCATCGCCTGTTGGATCAGTTGATAGAACTTTTCTTTGTTTTACCTGAGGACTAATCCTAATCACCTTTCCCTTTAGAATTTTTTGGAAACCTCCATTCTCACTGCTCAATTCAACATTCTGAGAGATAAAGACCCTATCGATGTCCGATTCATAAACCTCTATTAAAGCTTCCATTTTTTGACTAGAACCAATATCCAAAATCCCTTCATTTTGATCCCTTTCACCAACTCTTGTGTTTATTCCAAGGATAAAACCATCGATTGGACTCCTTAGTTTTGAATTTAATAGATCTATCTTGATGTTTTTTTGATCTCCGATAAGGTTTATTTTCTGTTTTTGCAATTTTAATAATTCATCTTTCCTCTGTGAAAACTCTACAAAAGAATATACATCTTTGTTCAAAGCCAACTCATATCTTTGAATTTGTTCTTTCTTTAGGGTAATTTCTTCGTTAATAATATTAATTAGATTTTCGTTTCTTTCAAGATCAGCGATTAATTTTTCTCCATTTTCAAAGATTGCGAGGATATCACCTTTTTTTACGAAATCCCCTTCATTTACTAAAATTTCTACAATTCGGGGGGAAGAGCCAAACTGACTTATTGGAGCTGCCAATTGTCTAATCTCTCCCGAAGGAGAAAGTTGACCAAGTGCGGCAACAGCCTTAATAGGAGGTATGAAATCTGAAGTTATTTCCTCTTTTAATTTTGAACTAGATTTATTATTTCCAGAACAGGAAATAACACCAAGAGATATTGGTGTAAATAATAAAAAATAAATAAATAAATTTTTTAATATTTTTAATTTCATCAAAAATCGAAGAGTACTGTTTTTATGTAGTTATTGACCCATTTTTCATCAAAATATTTTAAAAGAACCATGCTAGTCTTCTCATTTTTCATTTGTTGAACACAATAATTTTTTTGAAAATCTATTCTTTCTTGGATAATTTCCTCATTAACTTCCGGTTTAGCTCTCTTACTTAATTTGATCAAAATAGTGAGGTATTGATCCACAACTCTACAAAATTCATTTTTTTCAGATTTTCTTTTTAAGGAAGCAAAAAATACATTATTAGAAAAAATCCCTCCCCATTTAGGAATCTCTCTCAAAGAGGTAAAAGAACTTTTATCAACTTCAGAAAGTAATTTTTCGTATTTCAAACCTTGGTTTTGTGATGCTGGGGATAAATCAACAATGGCAGCAGAAACAATATCATTTATTTTTACCAAATCCATCCCAAAAATTGGGATATCAAACTTTGGATCAGGGAAAAAAACGCAGTGTAATATTTTAAGATTCTTTGAAAATTCTGCTATTTCAATATGTAACTTTCTAAAACCTTTTGCTTTATGAAATTCATTTTCAATATAAAGTTCCCTGCCAATTTCTTTGGATATTATGTTAGTTAGTTTTGGATCAATTTTTATACTCTTAAGGTCCTCAAGCATGGATCTGTGCTCTCTAATATTTTGTAACAAATCCAAAATAAGAGGGTCAGTTAATTTTGTTTTAGTTAAAGATTCAGACAACAAGGCTAAAAAGTACCAAAATAGAATTTAAAGTGAGAACGAAAATGAACGTAGGAGATGTTAACTACTACACCCATTCAAGCAAAACAAGATGTGTATATGTGGACAATAAAGAATTGCCGCTTATAAGCATTGATATTTGGTGCAAAGCAGGTTCTTCATTTGAGGATGTTGATAAAAATGGCACTGCTCATTTTCTAGAACATATGATTTTTAAAGGATCTAACAAAATCATGCCAGGTGAATTTGACCATAAAATTGAATCACTAGGCGGATTAAGTAACGCTTCAACTGGTTATGATGATGTACATTACCATGTCTTAGTTCCACCCAATAACTTTAGAGAATCACTTGCTCTTTTGACAAATATTGTCTTTTCTCCAGATTTTAATCCTGATGAATTTATAAAAGAAAAAGGGGTAGTTATTGATGAAATAAAACAACAAAATGATCAGCCTGAAGAGAGACTATTTAATTATTTTTTGAAAAGGGTTTGGTTAAGTCCTAATTATGCTAATTCGATCTTGGGAACTGAACATAGTATTAAAAACTTAGAGATAAATGACCTTGTGAAATTTCATAGCAAATATTACACTACCGAAAAAATTTGTATTGCAATTGCGGGGAATCTCTCCGAAGAAATTTATAAAATTTTTGAAAAAAGTGATCTATCTGGCATAAAAGAAAGTCCAAATTTTATAAATCTGAAAAATAAACCTTCTTTAAAAATAAGGAAAGGTAGAGAGTCAGTTAAGTTTGATAATTTAGAGTTTTCAAGAATATTTATGGCTTGGTTTATCCCAAACCTAAATGATCAAAAAATTATTATTGGACTTGAGATATTAGCATCCATACTCTCTGTTGGAAGAAACAGCAGATTAGTTAAAATTTTAAAAGAAGATGCTAATCTTGTTGAATCGGTATATGTAGATGTAAATGCAGGAGAATTAGGAGGATTATTTATAATAGAAGCAAGTTGTGAGTCCAAAGACATTGATTTAGTAGAAAAGCAAATTAATAAAACAATTGATGAGATCTCAAATTGTAAAGTATTGGCTTTGGATGAAATAAAAAAAGCAATAAATATTGTGAAAAGTAATTATATTTTTAATTTAGAGACATCTACACAACTTTCTTCATTCTTTGGAAATGAACTTCTTTGGGGGAGAAAATCTTCAATCAATAATTTAGAGAGTCATTTAGGTTATTGGAATGACTTGGATAACTTCAAAGAGATCACAGAATATATCCGTGGAGAAAAATTCACTTTAGTTGCATCCCCTAGTAAATGTTAAAAAGATATTTTTTAGATAATAAAAAAAGGAATTTCTCAATTGCTTCAATTTGGATTAAAGGGGGGAGTGATATGGATAGTACTGGCAAAAAAGGGATAAACAAGATCCTTTGTTCATTACTTACCAGAGGATGTGAAGGTTTTAACAACTTTACTTTCTCAGAGTATATTGAGTCCTATGGAGCAGAATTAAATCAAGAAATATTTGAAGATGGTATTTCAATAAGTATTAAATCCCTAAATGAACATTTCAGCAAATTGTTCCCTTTATTAGACTTAATAATTAATAAGCCAATCCTCTCTGAAATTGAATTTAAAAAAGTAAAAAAATCTTCTGTTGATTATCTAAAAAAAGATAAAGAGAATCCATTTAATATCTGTTTTGAAAAATGGAGAAAAATTGTTTACTCAAATCATCCTTATGCTTTCAACACAATTGGCAATTCAAATGATGTCTCAAAAATTACCTATGAAGATGTTTTGCTTGAGTTTAAAAATTTAAAAAAAAGAGAAAAGTATTTAATTTCAAATAATTCCGAAATAAATGGAGAAAATTTGGGAACATTAGAAAAAATAATCTTAAAAGAAAAAACAGATCCTTTAACTCATAATTTAAATACTATGAATAGATTTGATTACATTAATAATGATTCAAATCAAACAATAATAATGATGGGGGATCAAACTTGTTCGCGAAGAAGTAGTGAATATTTTCCTCTTAAGGTTTTGGAGTCACATTTATCTTATGGAATGAGCGCTGCTTTATTTAAACTTTTTAGAGAAAAACATGGTATCACTTACGATTTAGGTGTTTATTATCCCATTAGAAGTGGAAATGCCCCATTTTTAATTTATTTATCCGTATCCAATGAGCAAGCACTTTTTGCTTTTGAACTTTTATCAACACTATGGAAAAATTTGCTTTTTAAACCGTTGACTGATGCTGAAATATTTTTAGCAAAAGAAAAATTAAAAGGTTCTTTCCTATTAGGAAATCAATCACTTGATGAAATTTTACAGAGAAAAATACAGTTAATCAGTTATGAAGTTTTACCAATTTCTGAAATCGATTTAAATTCAAAAATAGAGGGAATATCTTCGTTAGATATTTTTAAATTAACTAATAAGTATTTTTCAAAACCTTTCCTGAGTATTTCTGGAAATAAAAATATATGTTTAGAGATTTCTAATAGATGGAAGAAAAACTTTTAACTTAGCTTTTCTCAATCTTATCAATATCAATTAAAAACGAACCTCTTCTAAATTTTACTTCGACAGTATCTGGAGATTTGATAGACAAGATTTGTCCAATTTCATCAATTGCCACTAGATCAGGTGGTCTTAACATCGGCATATTATCTGAAGTCTTCAAGTAAGAGACTGGCGCAATCAACTTAACCTTGTCGTTGACCTCAAATTTCATTTATAAAATTGGATACTTTTAAGAGTAGTATAAGCATAAAGTTAGATAAAATATCAACGAAATGCACTGATTCAGTCTAGAATCCTAGAATTGAATTTCAACAAATTAATGAATCAAAAATTTAAAACATTAATTTTATGGGCTTTACCTATACTTTTAGTAATAGCACTTTCCTACCAATTTTTATCTTCAAGCAACGTCGATTCGCTTAAATCTAATGGCACTACTATTGCACCAAGAAATTCAGCGGTAGCAAGAGTTAGTTACGGCAGATTTTTAGATTATATTAATTCGGGAAGGGTTACATCTGTTGATATTTTTGAGGGAGGCAGAAATGCAGTTATAGAGACAATAGATTCGGATTTAGATAATAAAGTCCAAAGATTGCGTGTAGATCTTCCAGGCTTAACACCAGAACTTATAAATATTTTAAAAAATGAGGGAATTAGTTTTGATGTTCATCCAATAAAAACAGCTCCGCCTGCATTAGGAATTTTAGGTAATTTACTTTTCCCAGCTATCTTAATTGGAGGTTTAATTTTGTTAGCGAGGAGGTCAAATGGTATGCCTGGAGGTCCTGGGCAAGCAATGCAGTTTGGAAAAACTAAAGCAAGATTTGCAATGGAAGCTGAAACAGGAGTTGTATTCGATGATGTTGCAGGCGTTAATGAAGCTAAACAGGATTTGCAAGAAGTTGTTACTTTTCTGAAAAAACCAGAAAAATTTACTTCCGTTGGAGCAAGAATTCCCAAAGGGGTTTTATTAGTAGGACCTCCTGGCACTGGTAAAACCCTATTAGCTAAAGCAATTGCAGGTGAAGCAGGTGTGCCATTCTTCTCATTATCAGGTTCTGAATTTGTTGAAATGTTTGTTGGTGTTGGTGCTAGTAGAGTTAGAGACCTTTTCAAAAGAGCTAAAGAAAATAGTCCCTGTTTAATCTTTATTGATGAAATCGATGCAGTTGGAAGACAAAGAGGTGCAGGTATTGGTGGAGGTAATGATGAGAGAGAACAAACTCTTAATCAATTACTTACTGAAATGGATGGTTTCGAAGGTAATAGTGGCATAATAATAATTGCAGCCACAAACAGGCCAGATGTTTTAGACTCAGCGCTAATGAGACCAGGTAGATTTGATAGACAGGTAACCGTAGATGCGCCTGATATCAAAGGCAGACTATCAATATTGGAAGTTCATGCAAGGAATAAGAAGCTTCAAGAGGATCTAACACTTGAAAGTATTGCGAGAAGAACACCAGGTTTTACTGGAGCAGATTTAGCAAATTTATTAAATGAGGCTGCTATACTAACTGCCAGGAGAAGAAAAGACTCTATAAGTATTTCAGAAATTGATGATTCTGTTGATAGGATTGTTGCAGGAATGGAAGGTTCTCCATTAACTGATGGTAGAAGCAAGAGATTAATCGCTTATCATGAAGTTGGCCATGCTCTTATAGGTTCACTTGTTAAAGCCCATGATCCTGTCCAAAAAGTGACAGTCATTCCAAGAGGTCAAGCTAAAGGATTAACTTGGTTTACCCCAGATGATGAACAAACCCTTGTAAGCAGGGCGCAATTAAAAGCTAGGATAATGGGTGCTTTAGGAGGAAGGGCTGCTGAAGATGTAGTTTTTGGAGAAGGTGAGATTACAACAGGAGCAGGAGGTGATTTCCAACAAGTTGCTTCAATGGCCCGCCAAATGGTTACTAGATTTGGAATGAGTAATTTAGGTCCGATAGCTTTAGAGAGTGGTAATCAAGAAGTATTTGTTGGTAGAGATTTAATGACTAGAAGTGAAGTTTCTGATTCAATCTCTAAACAAATAGATGAAAGTGTAAGAATAATGGTCAAAGAATGTTATAAAGAAACCTACGATATAGTAAGCAAAAATAGAGAAGCTATGGATAAGATAGTTGACCTATTAATCGAAAAAGAAACATTAGATGGTGATGAATTTGTAAGTATTCTCTCCAAATTCACCAAAATTCCTGAGAAAGAGAGAACACCTCAATTATTAAGCTAAACTTTTATTGGTTTTTTATCTAACACCAGATCAATTAAACCGTACTCAACAGCTTCGTTTGGGGACATATAAAAATCTCTATCAGTATCTTCTTTGATAGTGTCATAATCCTTTCCAGTTCTTTCTGATAATTCAGTATTTAGTCGTTCTTTTAAGAACAATATTTCATCTGCTTGAATTCTTATATCACTGGCTTGCCCTCTAGCACCTCCAAGCGGTTGATGAATCATTATTCTTGAATGCCTAAGGCTGCTTCTTTTACCTTTAGTACCTGCCGCAAGCAAAAATGCACCCATACTAGCTGCCAAACCTACACATACTGTATGAATGTCAGGCTTTACATGTTGCATTGTGTCAAAGATACCCAATCCGTCATATACGGATCCGCCTGGTGAATTTATATACATATAAATATCCTTATCTGGATCCTCTGCTTCAAGGAACAATAATTGAGCAACAATTCTATTGGCAGTTTCACTAGTAACTTGTTCTCCCAAAAATATTATTCTCTCTCTTAATAGTCTTGAATAAATATCAAAGACTCTTTCACTACCGCCCGATTCTTCTAAAACTAAAGGGATCATAATAATATTTATCTGTTTATTAGATATTAACGATATTGAGTCAACATACGCTAACCTTATTAAGGTTTACATATAAAAAATTGAAAGAAAAATTGACTGTTTCAGATAGCAAAAAGTTATTTCATGAAAAATTTCCTTACGTCATTCCAGGTTTATATAAAAGAATAGTTGATGAAATGCTTGTCGAACTTAATCTTTTGAACCATCAAAATGAATTTACGCAAGATTATATCTTTTGTGTCGGCCTAACCGAAACATTCAAAGAATTAATGAAAGGATATCAACCTGAAAAACACTTGGATCTACTTTTTGAATCTTTATGCAGTTCTACAAATTTTGAGGCGAAGGAAATTAATGAAATATCACAAAAGTCTCAAAAAGAATTAAATGATAAAACGTCTAAGGATATTTTAAAATTATTAGTAGAAAAAAGTAATTTCAAACTTTATCCTTCAAGAATTTTGAACTTAGGGATATATATATTAATTTCAAACTCCCAAGATTTCAAAGAGAAAAATGAATCAGATAAGAATAAAATTATATCTGATATTTTTGAGAAGTTAAGCTTATCTGCTAATAAAGCAGAAAAAGATATTGGAATCTACAAAAGCAGCATATCAAAATTGGAACAAGCAAAAGAATTAATTGAAGAGCTCAAAATTAAGGATAAGAAAAAAAACCAAAAAAGATAATAACTATTTTTTTAATCTTTTTTTATCTTTCCAAGAGACATAGGATATATAGATTACAGCTAATGTTATGAATATGAGCAAAACAAACGATGTTAAGAGAAGAAATTTACTTAAATAGACTTCATAAGTTAAAAATGAAATCATATGTCAATAGATCCGTCCCCATTTCTTCCCCAAACAACCATTGCGATTGAAAAAGTAAAAATAGCAGCCAATGCTGCCCAGCCTATTTGAAAGATCATTAGAATTTAATCATTTTTATAAATATAACAGAACTTCAAAAATTTTTTAATCATTTTAAAGCTAAAGTTAATTTCTCAGAAACAAAATTTTCCCAATAGAATCGAAATAAAATTAAATTGGGAAGGTTAGTTTTAAATCATAGTACAAATATAGAAGGTCTAATTCCAATACTTCAAAAATTGGCACTGGAAAATAATATCAAGACAATAACTCCAGCTGTTATTTCAAGAGCCAGGGGAAGATCCTCTAATTTGATAATTAGATTGTCAGTGAAAACTATAAACGGATATAAAGCAATCGCAAGAAAGGGTAATACAGCTCAAGAAGTTTTTATTTCAACAGAGTTAAGTAAAGATGAATTAAAAGAAATCATAGATCTTTATAATAAAAAGTAATTTAATTAAAGGGTATTAGAAAATAGTTAGGAAAGAACAAATGAAATTGGTATTAAATTTTTTTATGTCTTTATTGGCCTTTTTTTCATTTAGTAATAAATCATTATCACTTACTGATTACCAAATAAAAAGATCTTGCGCAAAGGAGAAAAGAGTATCATTGTGCATCAAAAATTTACAAGAGAAAAGATCTGATCTCCAAAAAGGAAAGCCAATTGAAATACCTGTAACCCCTTACAAAAGGTAATTAGAAATTAAATTTAAATTTCAAATTCTGATTCGAAAAGATTAAATGCATTTTTATAGCTTGTGAGAAGTTCTTCAGAATTATCAGAAAATCCTTGTCGCTCGTAATCTTCTTTTAATTCATCATATAAGTAAACAACTTTATTAAAGGCACTCATATATTCTTTTTGTATGTCTTCATCATCGATATCGTAGATTTTTGCCAGTACTAATTCGACATTTTTTTTTGATGAATATATTTTTCTCTCAAAATCTTTATTTAACTTCCTTCTTTTTTTTGCCATTTAAAGTTTCTAAATACAAATTAACAATAATCAAATTCATAGATAAATTAAATTAAAACTTATAAAATAAATACATAGTTTCCAAATCAAAATAAAACCTCTACATTCCAAATAAATCATTGGATGATATGAATAAAAAAGAAACAACTAATCCTAAAGAACTGAAAAACCAAAACTATGAAGTCAAGAAAATGAATACTTCCTCAAACTTAAAGAAAAAGAAAGATAAGGAGCTTCCATGGTGGGTAGAGTTATTATTTGTTCAAATAGGATTACCAGATAAATTACTAATAAAAATATTAAAAGCCCAAAAAAAATCTAAAGAATTTATTAAAAATGAAAAAAAATCAATAATAATATTTTTGTTTGCAATTACTACATTGGCATATTTTTTTCCAGTTATTAAACATGCAAAAAATAAATTAGATTGTGAAGCGATTGCTAAAAATTATATTATTAAAAATAAAAATACAATCGGAATTAATAATAGAGAAATAAAAATGTTATCTACAAATTTTTGTCATGGTGGCGAAGAAATCTATGAAATAGAAAATTTAAAAAATTAAATTTTGAATTATTCTCTATTAATAAGCATTTCAATATTATGATAGTAACTTTAAGTTTAAAAAAGTTTAAATTTTATTCCTATGACTGATATAAAGCAAAAGAAAGAAAACGTGAAAATGCATTTAAAAGATTTGAGGCATAACTTAAAGAAAATGCATTTACAAGTTACGGAAGAATTAATATTACCGAAGCCAGGTGATGTAAAAGACTTGATGGATAAAATGCATAGACTATTAAAATTAATAGAATCAAAATAAACTATAATTTAAATAATTTAGAATCATCAAAAGTTAAAAAAATGAAAATAATAAAACAAGTTCCTATCTTAATTCTAATCGCAATTTTCTTAATTTCTTGTAGGACATCCACTAATAAAGAGTATCCCACAAATAATTTGGAAAAAAAAATTGAGGATAATCCTAATTCAGAAAAGAAAAGAATGGAAATTAAGTTTTCTTGTGGAGAGGATGGTATTTCAGAATACTTAGATAATGGATGGAATATTTTAAAAGAAGAATCCCAAGAAAAAATTTGTACCTGGAAATCTGTTCCTGCCACAAAAGATTGCAATATGGAAAAAGATAAAGGATGTAAAATAACAAAGCCAGATAAAATAGGTGAAGAGAAAATTTATTTATTGGAAAAATAAATTAATACATGACTCCAAAAGCAGAACACATAGTTGATTTAATTTTTAAAAAATTAAAGACTTACAAGAAGAAAAAAATATTTTTAGAAAAAGAAAGTTTGAATAAATTTATTCTTTCACTTTTCAAAGAAAACTGAATGCAGTACTTGTTTAAGTTGACTGCTATAGTTGAATAAATTTTTTAAATAATATAGATATGGATAGTTTTTCTTCATTAACTGTTATTCTTTCAGTAATTTTTATCGCAAGTCTTTATTTTTTATTTAGGGTTACTTCTAATACAAAGAATTAAAAAATTTTTTCACATTTTTCCTAGATGATCGGATCATCCCTTAGTAGTAAAACCGTATGCTTATTTAAACCATCATTAATCCATTCTTTATATTCTTCTAGAACACACTTTTTATCAGAATTATCTAATAAATTAATTCTTTTTTTTGCATTGTCTAGTGCCAACTTAATGCAGAATTTATAATCGTTGGAGTTTTCTTGCATATGTTTTTTATTGAATCTTAGTAAAAATAATTTCTTATTCTGTATTGGAAATTACAATAATAAGCGTTGATTTAATAAGAGTATCAAACAATACGGAAGAATTTTTAATATATTTGTGATAATAATTATCCTTATAAAAATCCTATGTCATACGAAGCAGGCAGTAAAGAATGTAGACATTTAATTGAAGCTAAAGAAAGCCTTCTATCAACATTAGATGCGTTAAGTAATATACATTCAACTGATTTAATCCAAATCCAAATTAAAGAAATTTACAATAAATTAGAACAGATGCACGATAATAGAAAAAAAATAGAATCAGCTACAAATTATCTTTAATATATTCAAATTAGCCAAAAGTTTTCAAAATTGGCTCTTTATTTTCGTTACTCTTTTTTCTGATAATAAATCCAGTAAAGCATCAAGCTGTGCTAGCACTTCCTTTGCTTCATTAAGATCTGGCAATAAATCTTCTTTAATGAGCATTTGATGCATCTCTCTAAGTTCTAACCTTATATATCTAAGGTGAGAACAAACTTCCTCTCTCTTAGTTGCACTCATATTTCCTTTATATTCTTTACATTATACAATACGATCTTTTTGACTCCCATATAAGTTTTGTCAATTTAAAAATTTTTTTCAAACCCAATAACATATCAAAATCTTTTAAAGTCGAATTGTAGTAATATATCTTTCATGAAAAAGAAAAAATCTAAAAAAAAACAAACTAATTCAAATTTAAAAGATCAAAAATTAGGTCAAACAAAAAATTCTGCGAAATTAGTGCTTTTTGTTTTTGGGATAGGACCAATTGTTGGCATAATAATATTTTTATACAGTAAGGGATTTTTTAATTCCCCAACTATTTAAATCTTAAGTAATTAAAATTAATTTAAAAGTAATTAACTTTAAAAAATTTAAAAATAATTATTGAAATTTTTTTAATGAAAATATCCTAAATTCTGCCATTTTTCTAGCATTTTCAGGATTAGATATAAAAAAAGGATGATCTGATAAAAGTTCTAAAACCTTATCTATCTTTATTCGTACATCATCACAATCAACATTGTCCCATTCCTCATCAAATGACATTGCAAAGCTATCAGCATTATCATATATTTTACCTTTCATAATATTTGGAATTTAAATTTAGAAAATTTCAAAAATCAGAATCAAACTGAAAAAGCAAATAGAAGAAGCATTTAAAACTATCCCATGATTATTTGAAAAATAACTTTGAATGAGTGTTCTTTGAAATTATACTTTAATCCTACTATTTAAATTTATATATAAGTGCTATTAGTCAAAATCTGAGTTGATTTGACAGAAGTGTTACAATATTGACATATGTAAAGACTTATGGAAAATAAAGTTAAAAGGATAGGATATCTTCCTAGAAAAAGAGTACTTGAGATTATTGATGAAATATCCAAGAGCGAATCTATAAGTAGATCTAAAGTAGTTGGAATATTAGTTGAGGAAGCATTAGATGCCAGAGGAATTGCGAATTTTGGATATAGTAATATCAGCAAGTCAAATATATTCAAGTCGGATAATTTTAAAAATCTCCAAAATGAAAATACCCACTTAAAAGATGGGGAAGACGAATTTGTTGATGACAGTGGTTACACAGTTTCATCTCACAAAAATTTAGACCGCTCAATATCTTCTGCAGATATAGAATTAGCAAATAAAATAAATATTCTTAAGGAATCTGGATTAATATAACTTTTATTGAGTAATTACTTTATTTTTTAATGCATAATATTGGTTCATTGTTTATTCTTAGTCAAGAATAATATTCATTTTACATAATTCGAATATTAAATCCTTTCTAATATTAATTTTGTAATTAAAAAATGAAAGATATTAAATGTCCTTCATGCGGCAAAACTTTCAGAATTGATCCCAGCAGCTTTGAAGAAATACTTCTTCAGATAAAAGACGAAGAATTTAATAAACAAATAAAAGAAAGACTTATCTTGGCTGAAGAAGATAATAAAAAAGCTTTGGAAATTTTAAAACGTGAGTTAAAAATACAGTTAATAGAGCAGAATCGGATTAAAGAGTCTGAAATCCAAACTCTTGAATCTAAATTAAAAATAGCTGAAGAAAAGAAAACAAATGCCCTTAATGATTTAAAAAATCAAGCAACAAATAAAATTAATTTATTGAATAATGAGTTAATCAAGTTGAAAGACGAAATTAAAAACCAGTCTTTAATTTCAGAATTATCTTTAAAAAACAAAATTGGTGAAGCTGTTAATAATTTAGAAAAAGAAAACTCATCTTTAACAAATTCCATTGAAAAGATGAAGCTTGAACATTCAATTAATGAAAAATTAATTGAAGAAAAGTTTAAAAGCAAAATTAGTGAAAGGGACTTGACTATTCAGGAGTTAAGAGAAATGAAATCTAGATTATCTACAAAGATGATAGGAGAAACATTAGAAATCCATTGCGAAACTCAATTTAACCTGAATCGTGCCTCTGCATTTAAAAACTCATATTTCGAAAAGGATAATGATGCCACTTCAGGAAGCAAAGGTGACTATATATTTAGAGAATTTGATGAAAATAAAACCGAAGTCGTATCCATAATGTTTGAGATGAAGAATGAAAGTTTAAATGGAACTAATAAAAGAAAAAACGAAGATTTTTTAAAAGAATTAGATAAAGATAGAAGACAAAAATCATGTGAATATGCAGTTTTAGTATCCCTTCTAGAACCCGATAGTGAACTATATAATGCTGGCATAGTAGATGTTTCTCATAGATTCCCAAAAATGTATGTCATAAGACCTCAATTTTTCTTGCCCATTATTTCTCTGCTAAGAAATGCATCTATGGAAAGCTTAAAATACAAATCACAAATTGATTTAATGAAACGTGAGAATTTTGACATAACCAATTTTGAAAGTACTCTTGAACAATTCAAAAATGCAGTTGGTAAAAATGTTTCACTTGCCCAGGATAGATTTAATGATGCAATATCAGAAATTGACAAATCAATAACCCATTTACAAAAAACTAAAGAGGCTTTAGTTCTCTCAAAAAAACATCTTTTATCGGCTGACAGCAAATCTCAAGATTTGACAGTAAAGAAATTAACTAGAAATAATCCAACCATGAAAAAGAAGTTTAATGATTTAAATAATTTTGAAGATGAAGTAGCCTAATTAAAAAAGTTTTTAAAATTAATAATAATTAAAAATATATTTAATTTCTAACTTATAAATATACTATAAATAATAAATTTCATAGTAAAGAAAATAATGTCTATCAACACTCCTATTTTCAGTATTGCCAAAGATCTTAATGTCGAAAGTAATAGAATATTATTAGCCTGTAAGAAACTTGGAATCAATGCAAAAGGTGCAACAAAAAGATTAAATAAAGAAGAATTAGAAAAAATTAAAAATTATTTTGAAACGGGCAAAAATGTGTCAGATGAAGTGATCAATTTAAATAAAGTTAAAACTAAAAGTAGTTCAAAAAAAATTGTAGAAAAGGTAAAGATAAAATATTTTGCTAATAGACTTATTCGTAAATCTTAAATAAAAATAATTTTTTTAATTACTTAAAGGAATAAGCCACAGAAGAAAAAAATAATAATTTATCATAAGTAAAAATACTTAAAATGAGCATAAGTAAAATTTTAAATTCTCTTGAAAAATCCTGGGAAAGAGATGATATTCTTTTAAATATAAAGGAGGGGTTAGGGACAGATGAGATAGTTAATGAATTTCTTATGAAAAACGAAAGACAAATTAAAGAATTAAATTCTTTATTAAGGCCAGAAGATATTGAATTATTAAATCAAGTAGAAAAACTCTCAACTTGCGAATCTAAATTAATTAATGAGATTAAAAATTTAAATTACTTAGAAAATAATGAAAATCATCACATTATGGATGAAAAAAAGATTGTGCCATCTAATAGAGTTTCTCTCAACAAAATTAGTTCATTCATGATTAATTGGAGTAACAAATTTGTAGTTATTGCTTTACTAACAATTTCAGCCATAGCTTTATCAAAACAAGCGTGGGCATAATTAGCTAAATTAACTTCATTGTAAGAGATGTAGTTTTGAGAACTAAACAAGAATATTTAATTAGATATAAAGATGGAAATCTTTATTGTGAACTTGCTGATATTTGGATTGATCCAAGCAAGCCAGTAAAAAAGGCATTAATAACACATGCTCATTTTGATCACTTTACATTTGGCTGTGAAGAATATATTTCTACTAAGGAAACTGCGATACTTCTTAAAGAAAGAGTTGGAGATAATATCAAAATTAAGACTTTTGAATATGGAGAAGAATTCAAGATAAATGGCATTAATATTTCTTTTCATCCATCCGGTCACATCCTTGGATCTAGTCAAATAAGGTTTATTTTTGCTGAAGAAAAATGGTTAATTTCAGGTGACTTTAAGCTTCAAAAAGATCAGACTTGCAAACAATATGAAATAGTAAAAACTGATTATTTAATAAGCGAATGTACTTTTGGTTTGCCAATATTTAAGTGGGATGAATCAAATAAAATAGCAAATGATATTTCAAAATGGATAACTAATTCACCAGAAAAAACTTCTTTACTTTTCTGCTATTCACTTGGAAAAGCTCAGAGATTGTTAAACGAAATTAGTCAAACAAATTTTAAAGGCAATATTTATTCCCATGGCAGTATTCATAGAATGAACAATAGTTATAGGGAACTTGGAATTGATATTAAAGAAACTATAAAAATTGAAAATAAAAAAAAGATAGATGAACTTAAAGGAAGTCTAATATTATTGCCGCCATCCTTAAGTAAGGGTTCTTATTTAAAAAATTTCAAAAACATTCAAACAGCTTTCGCTAGTGGTTGGATGTCTATAAGAGCTCTAAGAAAAAGATCAGGATATGATAAAGGATTCGCAATCTCTGATCATGCGGATTGGGATGGAATTCTGGATGTAGTAAAAAAGTCTGAAGCAAAAAATGTATTTTTTCATCATGGAGATAGTGAAGCCTTAAGTAAATATTTAGTGGAAAAGGAATCAATAAATGTCCTTTTATTCGGTAAATAAATATGAGCTTAAAAAAGTTTTCAGAATTATTTGGCGATCTAGATTCAATTAATAGTACAAATAATAAAATTGAAGTTTTAAAGGATTATTTTTTATCTAATGATCCAATAGATAATTCATGGACAATATATTTACTAACTGGAAAAAGTAATAAGAGATTTATTAGTGGAAGATATTTAAAAAATCTTTTTTCTCAAATATACGAATATCCTCAATGGTTAATTGATACATGTTATTTGAAAGTTGGTGATTCTGCTGAGGTAATAACGTTATTACTTAAAAATAAAACTAATTCTAGAAAAAAGAAATTATCAAATATAAGTCTCAATGAATTACTAAGCGAAACAATACCTGCATTATCAAAACTTAATGAGGAGGAGAAAAATTTAGAAATTAAAAATCTTTGGGAAGAATTACCTGAAGATAACCATCTAATTTTTAATAAAATTCTTACAGGAACTTTTAGAGTAGGAGTCTCTATCGGATTAATCACAAAATCAATATCAAAACTAATTAATATTGAGGAAGAGATTATTTCTCATAGGTTGATGGGTGATTTTAAACCTTCAATTGATTCATATAAATTTTTAATTAACAAGGATATCAATCTTCAAGAGTTAAATGCCAAACCATTTCCATTTCTTCTAGCGAATACTATTGAAGACAAAATCTTCAAACATTCAATAAATGATTTTCAATTTGAATGGAAATATGACGGGATAAGGATGCAATTAATTAAAAGATCAGGCAATGTTTCGTTATGGACAAGAGGGCAAGAATTAGTAAATGAATCTTTCCCAGAATTAGTAGAGAAAATGTCACATATAAAAGATGATTTTGTTCTTGATGGGGAATTATTAGTTTGGAATTTTAAAGAACAAATTGCCTTTGATTTTTCTTTACTTCAAAAAAGGATAAATAGAAAGTCTCCTACTAGATCAATCCAAATAAAATATCCAATTATTTTTATTGCTTATGATCTTTTAGAGATTAATGGGAGAGATATAAGAGAAATTAAATTAGAAAATAGAAGAATTGAATTAGAAAAATATTTTTCAAAATGGCAAATTAATACTGAGAAGAATATCTCTGATATTTTCAAAATATGTGATTTAATCTTTCCTAAAGATTGGTCTGACGCTTTAACTTATAAAGAAAAATCTCGAGAAAATAATACTGAAGGATTAATAATTAAAAAAAAGACTTCTATATACTCCTCTGGTAGAAAAAAAGGTATTTGGTGGAAATATAAAGTTGATCCTATGCAACTGGATGCTGTTCTAATTTACGCTAAGGGGGGTAGCGGTAGAAGAGCTGGTCTTTACACAGATTACAGTTTTGCGTTATGGAAAGATGAAGAATTAATTAAATTTGCAAGTGCATATTCTGGTTTAACGAATATTGAGATTAAAGAGTTAGATAAATGGATAAGGAAAAATACAATAGAAAAATTTGGTCCTGTTCGATCGTTAAAACCAGAAATGGTTTTCGAAATATCTTTTGAGAAAATACAAATTTCAAAACGTCATAAGTCTGGCATAGCAGTAAGATTTCCAAGAATAACAAAATGGAGAAAAGATAAAAAAATCAATGATGCAGATAGCCTAGAGAATGCTTATGAACTGATGAAAAAAATATCATGAAAAATATTACGCAAAATAGTAAACAAAATAGTAAGCAAAATAATTTAATTTCTAAAATTAAACGTTTTTTCTACTCAAATGGATGGGAGCCATTACCCTACCAGATCGAATCTTGGGAAGCATTTTTAAATGGAGAGAATGGAATAATACAAGTTCCTACTGGATGCGGCAAAACTTATGCTGCATTAATGGGACCTTTATCAAAGATAGAAGATCCCAAAAATAATAAAAGTGTGAATATATTATTAATAACGCCTTTAAAAGCTCTAACTAGAGATTTAAAAAATTCCATCCAATTAGCAGCTTTACATTTTAATAAAGAAATCACTGTTGACATTAGGAATGGGGATACAACCCCATATGAAAAGAAAAAGCAACTAGCTAAACCACCTAATATTCTTATTACCACTCCAGAGTCTTTATCTCTTTTACTTTCTAATAAAGAATCTAATAATTTGTTCAAGGATTTGTCATCAATAATTATTGACGAATGGCATGAATTGATGGGTAGTAAAAGAGGAAACCAGTGCGAGTTATCTTTAAGTTGGCTAAGAGGTAATATAAAAAATTTACAAATTTGGGCAATGTCTGCAACTATTGGAAATATTGAAGAAGCAGCAAGAGCAATAGTTGGGATGAGCTCTATTAAACCCAAAATTATAATTACAAATATTCAAAAAGAGATAGAAATTATAAGCGTTTTGCCAGAGGAGGAAACGACCTTTCCATGGAGTGGTCATCTTGGTATTAGAAGTCATTCTTCACTTTTAAAAATCCTAGATAAAAATAAAAGCACCTTATTATTCACCAATACAAGAAATCAATCTGAAAGATGGTATCAATGTCTTAAATTTTTTCTGCCAGAGATGGAAGACAAAATAGCACTTCATCATGGCTCACTAGATAAAGATGATAGAAAAAGAGTTGAAGAAGGGGTTAAAGACGGATTAATAAAATGGGTGGTTTGCACCAGCTCATTAGATTTAGGGGTTGACTTCCAACCTGTAGATCAAATAGTTCAAATTGGTAGTGCAAAAAATTTAGCTAGACTTATCCAAAGAGCGGGAAGAAGTGCTCATAGACCAGGCGGAAAATCAAAAATAATTTTTATGCCTACTAATTCTTTGGAGTTATTAGAAATTAGTGCAATGCGAAGAATAATAAAAAGTGGTATATCTGAAAAAATTAGACTTCCTGAATTATCTTATGATGTTCTTCTACAACATCTAATAAGTTTGGCATGCGGAAATGGCTTTGATCCAAAAATTGAGAAAGAAAGAATTAAAAATTGCTGGAGTTATAGAAACTTAAAAGATCAAGATTGGAATTGGTGTCTTGACTTTTTAGAATATGGAGGAAAATGTCTTAAAGCATATCCAAAATATAAAAAGATAGTTAAGGAAGAATCACAAAATAATAATGAAAACTTTAAATATTTTGTCAAAGACAAATCTTTAATAAGAATGCATAAGTTCAATATTGGTACAATTACAAGTGACAAATTTGTGAATGTTAAATATACGAAAGGTAAATCCTTAGGTAATTTAGAGGAGAATTTTGCTTCAAAATTAAATCCTGGCGATACATTTTACTTTGCCGGTAAAATGCTCCAATTTGTAAGAATTAGAGATATGATTTTATACGTTAAAAAATCAACAAAAAAAAGTTCTCTAATTCCTGCATGGGTCGGAGGTCAAATGGCAATTTCTGATCTACTTTGTGAAAGTTTGAGAAAAGAAATAGAAATATGCAATGAATTAGATAATTATGATTACTTAAATCCTGAACTAAATTCATTACGCCCAATATTGAAGAAACAAAAAGTTCTTTCAAATATTCCAAAGAGAGATGAATTCCTTATAGAAATTTATAAAACCAAGGATTTTTCGAATCTTTTTGTTTTTACACTTGATGGCAAATTTGTAAATGAAGGGATTGCATTTCTATGGGCTTTAAGATTAGCAAAATTAAAACAATCTACATTTAGTATTACTGCTAATGATTTTGGATTCAGCTTAACTACAGCAGAAGATTATGATTTTTCCATAGTAAAAAAAGAAGCCGATTACTTTTTGGATAACAAAAAATTAGAAGAAGATCTAGAAAATGCAATTAATTTTTCAGAATTAACAAAACGTAGATTTAAAAATATTGCTCAAATAAGTGGACTCGTAAATCAAAATAATCCAACCAAAACTAAAACCTCCTCTCAACTTCAAATAAGTTCAAGTCTTTTCTTCGATGTCTTTACTAAATATGAAGAAGGCCATCTTTTAATAAAACAATCGCATCAAGAAGTTAAAGAATATCAATTAGAAAATAAAAGAATATCTAGATCATTACAAAGATTAAAAAATTTAAAAATGCTGTTAAACGAGATAAAAACTCCCACCCCTTTTGCTTTCCCTTTATTAGTTGAAAGACTTAAAAATACTTTAAGCAATGAACCAATAGAAAAAAGAGTAGAAAAACTTATAAAAAAATATAGTGATTAAATGAAAAAAAGTTCTTTTAAATTTTGTTGGGAAGATACATTGTTAGAGATGCTTCCTTCAAGAGCTTTATTTTTACCCCAAACAAAAGAATTGTTGATATCCGATATTCATCTTGGGAAAGCTGAATATTTTCAGCAAAATGGTATCCCCCTTACCAATAATTCAGATGAAAATAATTTCGCAAGAATAAAAAAAATAGTAAAAAAATATACTCCTGATAAATTAATAATTTTGGGAGATTTATTCCACAGCAAATATTCAATAGATAAAACTCTTCAAAAAAAAGTTGAGGATCTTCCTGAACTACTAAAAACCACAGTTGAACTAATCTTAGGAAATCATGATGTAGGTTGTGATTTTAAAAATATAAAAATTTTTGATATTAGAAAAACTAAAAATATTACTTTTAGCCATGAGCCAGTTAACTTAGAAAAAAATAAAACCTTGAATATTTGTGGACATTATCATCCAAAAATCCATTTAAAAAACAATGGAGATAAATTATCTTTTAGGTGTTTTGCAATGGATAACAATAAAAATGTTTTATATCTGCCTGCATTCGGAGACTTAACCGGAGGATATCCCTGCAAAAAATCATTTAAAAAATGGGCAATTGTTTCTGAAGAAGAAATTATCGAGATAAAATCTTAAAAAATCCTATTGAAGTAACTTAAATTTTTCATTTAGATATACCAATTTATACTTAAAAGTCTCGATTAGTTTATTTATCAACTAATTTGTGTTTATAAATCTATTTTTTTAAAAGTAAAAGTAGATAAAAAAAATTAATAAAGCTAATGCCCCTTTCTTTAGCAGACAATCCACGTTATAAAAAAAATAAACACATTTTATAGAAATGAAAAAATTAATAGCCTTGATTTTATTTCCATTTCTTGTAATCCAATTTGGGGCAAAAGCAAATGATAATTTTTCCGTTGAGATAGAGGCGCTTACACTTGTAATGGAGCAATATAAGGCAGATACTGAATCAAGTGTTGAATTAGACATAGAAGATAAAAAGCCAAGTTACATGGCTCTTAAACAAGACGAATGTAATGCCACTGTTGAGGTTACAAAAACAACAGGATTAGAAGTTGTAAATACTGAATCTTTCGACGTAAATGTCTGCCTGAAAGAAATCCAAAAAGTAATAAACTAAATAAGCAGTTTATAAAATATAATAAAAACAAGCAAATTAAAGAGGTCTTTTACTTAAAGAAGGTAAGACCTCGAGACCTAACAGAAAACTTTGGAACGGGTTCTGCATACCTAATTGATAACTACAATGAAATTGTAGAGGTGTAATTAAAAGTACAAAACCTAAAATTATTTTTTAATTAATTATTTCTTCTTTGATAATGTTTTTGATTCTTCTCTAGACATTAAAGCTTCGATTTGAGCAAGAACTTTTTGAAGTTCATCCGTTTTTGTAAGAGATGCTTCTGCTACTTCTCTTAATTTTTCTAACTGTTCTTTAGTTTTATCCATGATAAATAAATTAGAAATTGACCACTATTAAAAATGGTTTTAATACAGATTTTTCACTCCCACACAGATTCATATTCTCTCTTTTTTTTATAAAGTCAAATAAATTTCCCTTTATTAAGGTTTTATTAGGACTTCCAATTAATTCTTTATTTAATATTGAAACCATAAGATTACCTGTAATAGAAATTTTCTTAAATTATGAAGTAAATACAGGTAAACCTATAGTTGCAGTTGTTATGAGAGCCCCTGCAAAAATCAAGAAAGGTAGAAAAGGGTAGTTTTTCAAAAATAAACTTACTAATTCGAGATAACTATATAGGTATTTATACTGTTTGTCTACCCCTTGACCATCTTAAAAGTAAAAATATTTCTTTTAAAAGTAAAAATTTAACATCAGCCAAATTTACCTGATATGTATTCCTGAGTGGTTTTTTCTTTTGGAGAGTTAAAAATTTTCTTTGTCGAATTAAATTCTGCGAGGTAACCAACCTTTCCTCCATCACCATCTTCATACTCAATTGCATTAAAAAATGCAGTCATATCACTGACTCTTAATGCCTGTTGCATATTATGAGTAACGATTATTATTGTGTAATTCTTCTTAAGTTCATGCATCGTCTCCTCAATTTTTAAAGTAGAGATTGGATCTAAAGCTGAACATGGCTCATCCATGAGAATTATTTCAGGCTCAATTGCGATGGTTCGAGCAATACATAATCTTTGTTGTTGTCCGCCAGATAAAGAGTAACCACTATCATTTAATTTATCCTTACATTCATCCCATAAAGCAGCCTTTTTTAGTGAACTTTCGACTAATTCATCCATATCTCCCGTAAAGCCATTAATTCTTGCCCCAAATGCGATATTTTCATAGATAGATTTAGGAAAAGGATTAGGTTGTTGAAAAACCATTCCAATTCTTCTTCTTACTTCAACTGGATCTACTCTTTTATCGTAAATATTAGTTCCATCGAAGAGTACGGTACCTTTCAGTGAACAATTAGGAATTAAATCGTTCATCCTATTTAATGATCTAAGAACAGTTGATTTACCACAACCGGAGGGGCCAATAAGGGAAGTTATATTACCTTTTTTAAAATTACAAAAAACATTTCTTACTGCTTCGAAAGTTCCATAGCTAATAGAAACATTCTCAAGAGACAAAATGATATTTTTTGGTATTTTTTTATTAGTTTTAATCATTTATACTCTCTTAGTTTTCTCTGTAAAAGCGGCCAATATCCTTGAAAATATATTTACTGATAGTATCGACAAAACAAGAATAAAGGAAGCTGCCCAGGCTAATTTATTTTGAGCATCATAAGGTTCAAGGGCAAAGTTATATATCAATACAGCCAAGGAACCCATCTCATAAAACAAGTCCCCAAAGCCTGTTATGTAGTAGTAAGAAAATAAAGCCGTAAATATCAAAGGTGCTGTTTCACCTGCAGCTCTTGCGATACCAAGTACAATGCCAGTAGCAATAGACCTAAAGGCAGAGGGCAAAGTAACTTTCAATATGGTTGTATACATACTTGCTCCAACTCCAAGAGACGCATATCTTAATTCGTTAGGAACTAACTTTAAACCTTCATCAGTGGTCTTAATCACAGTAGGCAACATCAATATTGAAAGCGCCATCCCTCCAGCTAAACCGCTGTACATACTCCCAAACAAGATCTTTGTAGAAACAATTAAGGCATAAATAAAGACACCGGCAATTATTGAGGGGACTCCCGCCAGAACATTAACTCCAAATCTAATAAATCTTGAAAAAGCTCCGCCTTTAGAGTATTCAGCTAGATATATTCCACCACCAACACCTACTGGAATGGCGATAATTGAAGCAATAGTAGTTATTATTAATGTTCCGATCAATGCAGGATTAATACCACCTGCATCTAAATCATCTCCAGGGGGATTTGGTTCTAAAGTAAATAGTTCGGGTGTAATTTGGGATCCACCTTTGATGAGAATATAAGTCACCAGAAAAATCAAAGGGAGTATTGCGATCAATGCACAAATTACTGATAAAGAAGTAAAGAATTTATCTCCTATATTTCTTGATAATCTTTTCTGGTAATAGAGTGAATTCATAATTATCTAATATTTGAGACTAAATTTCTTAACTAGCCACTGCGCAAAGATATTTACTACTAAAGAAAGGATCATCAGTACAAAAGCCGCATAAAACAGTGATGAAACCTGACTTCCATCAGCCTCACCAAACTGATTTGCGAGCATGGAGGAAATGGTATATCCAGGAGATAATAGAGACCAACTAAATGCATTTGAATTACCAATAATCATTGTCACGGCCATTGTTTCTCCCATTGCCCTACCTAAAGCCAATAGAACACCTGCCATAATTCCTGATAATGCTGCCGGCAAAATTACTGAAAAAATTGTTTTCCATCTACTTGCTCCAATGCCATAAGCCGCATTTCTTAGCTTTTTAGGAACCTGATTAAGTGAATCCCTTGCAATAGAAGTCACTATTGGCAAAAGCATTACTACTAAAATCAATATTGCTAACAAAGAATTCCTGCCTGTAGGTTCTGTACTGAATAAAGGTATCCAACCAAAGAAATTATGCAAAAAGACAAAAAAGGCTCTAAAAAAAGGTTCCATAACAAATATTGCCCAAAGTCCCAATACAACTGATGGGATTGCTGCTAATAATTCAACAAAAGAACCTATTATTTCTCTAAAAACTTTCGGGACAAAGTCCTCGGTAATAAATATTGCAGTTCCAACTCCCAAAGGGATAGTTATTAATAACGAAAGAAATGATGTTACTAATGTGCCATATATTGCGGTAAAAGCTCCGTATTCATCTTTTACAGGATTCCATTCAGAGGTTACTAAAAACTTCAAGCCATACCTTGAAAAGGATCCAAATGACTGGAAAAAGACTACTAAAATAATTCCTAAAAGTATTATTGCTACGAAACTAGACAAGACTAGAGCAGTATTCTTGAAGATAATATCTATATTTTTTTCGATACCGAATCTTTTACGATTCTTGAAAAGAGTTAATTTCTCTTCCATTAAAAAAAGAATATCTCTATAAATCTACTACTAAATGCTGTAAAAGACTTTAAGAGGACTTAAAGGTATATGAAAGTCATGATAATTTGACATCTATTAAAAAATTTAACTACCTATTTTTTCAACGGCAGCTCTTGATTTTAAAAGGATATTCCCTTTTAAGGGAATAAATCCAAGGGATGAAGCCTTATCTTGATACTCATCACTTAATAATGTATTAAAGGCTTGTTTTATTGCTTTAGTGTTTCTACCATTACCTTTTTCGTAAGCAAGTATCCATGTCAATGAAGCGATAGGGTACGCGCCTTTTGCTGTTGGATTAGGATTTTTACCCGCAAGATTTTCATCTAAAGTAATACCATTAAGAGCCTTAGCTCCTGCCTCTGCAGATGGTTTTAGAAACTCACCTGAAAGATTTTGAATCGCAGCAGCCTTAACATTACCTTTAATATATGACTGATTTACATAACCAATTGCGCCTGGAGTGTTTTGAATTACACCTGCAACACCCGCATTACCTTTTGCTCCAACACCTGCTGGCCACTTAACTGATTTACCAGTTCCTAAAGTCCATGTTGGTGAAAATGCTTCCATAGAATTTGTGAAAGCCTTAGTAGTTCCCGAACCGTCAGAACGATGTGTCCAAGTTAACTTTCCTGATTTACAACCTAATTCTTTCCAGTTTTTAACCATACCCATTGCAACTCGTACTGCTTGCTCTTGTGTAAGTTTCAAATCGCAATCATAGTTATAACCAAAAGCAATAGTTCCACCAACCATAGGTATTTGAACTAGTCCTCTAGTTACTTTCTCTATATCAGAATCTTTCATAGGATCATCTGATGCACCAAAGTTTACAGTTTGGTCTATAAAAGCTTTTCTTCCAGAGCCCGAACCAACTGCTTGGTAATTAACCCTTGGTCCACCAGATTTGGCTAAGTCAAAAAACCACCTAGTATAAATTTTCGAGGGAAATGTAGCACCTGCTCCGCTCAATCTTTTTGAAGCAATCGCTTCTTGAGAGAGAACTAATGAGATAGCAGAAGATAAAATAAGGACTTTTTTGAAAATGCCCACTTTTAATGAGTAATAATAATGTTAAATATAAATTACAGCCAAAAGTTAATTTAAAAATTTCAAGATATATTAATCAAATTATTTTGATATAAATAATAATTATTTATATCTCTGCATTAAGAGATCAGCTAGAAATTAAATATCAACTCTTTATTTAGAATTTAATTTTTGTTGTTATTCTGTTTTTATTTTGAGATTTGAATTCAAAAATTCCTGTTTCAGTAAATATGGTCAACTCATCTCCAGATGTTTCTTCAATTGCAATTCCCTCAGACTCTAAATTTTTAACAAAAACATTCCCAATAAGTTTTAGAGATTTATCATCCTTGTCAAAAGAAAGCTTGTCAGAATAAGCCTCAAAATTACCACTATTGCTTTTAATAAATACATTTCCAATAGCCTCTAAATCACCTTCTAAAGTATTTACTTGAGAATCAGATGTAATTGTGTAATTAGTTAATTCCTCAGCAAAAGAAAATTCAGATAATAGAAATAAAAACGATGCTAGAAGTACTCTTTTCATTTACTCCCAACCTTTTTGTGCATTTTGAATAATCCATTGTGCAAGAACCTTATCCTCTCCATCCTTCAATTTATTTTTATAGCCTTTCATAAAACCAATCCCATCATTAGCAATTATTTTTATTGAATTTACATCTGCTATTCCTCTTTTTTCAAGGTCGGAGAGTTTTAATGATTTGGATCCTTTAAGGACTACTGATCCACCTCTTACATGGCAACCTGCACAAACATTTCTAAAAATTGTCTCTCCATCTCTAATATCAGAAGCTATTAGATATCTATTTTGCAAAGAGGTTTGAAAAATAATTATTAAAGTTATTACAGGAATTACAATTAGAAATTTAAATATTTTCATTTGATTTATTCCACCCACAATCAAGTTAGCAAATAATTCTGTATCTCAATCTATCTATTTTAATAACTCTACTGCTACTACAAGATTGCCCAACAAACCGTTCAAAATATTTAGCTGTTCTTTACTACCAAATGCTATTAATACCTGACCTGGTTGAAGTATGAAATTACCTCCTGGATTAGTGAACAATTTTTCATTTTCTTTTATAGCTAATATTTTTGCACCACTCTTTTTACCTATTCCAAGTTCAGAGAGTGATCTTTTCTCTGCAGTTTCAAAAAGACTAATATCATTACTTAATTCAAATTCTTCAATCTCACATTCACTTCCTGCGAGCAGATCAAGAAAGTCAATAGCAATAGGTCTTAAAGCCATTGATGCCATTGCTCTTCCTGCTGCAATATAAGGGCTTACAACTATACTTGCCCCAGCTAATCTCAACTTACTTGCAGCCTCTTCAGTGCCAGCTCTTGCTATTACTCTTATAGAACTTCTTATACCTTTAGCACTCAAAACTACATATAAATTTGCAGCATCGTTAGGTAAGGTGACGACCAAACTCTTACATTTTTCTAATCCTGCTAGTTTTAAAGTCTCGTCAAGAGTTGCATCAGCACAAAGAACTTCTAAACCATTTTCTTCTGCAATCTTTTTTCTATCTTCATCGCTCTCAACCACAATAATTGGAATATTTTGCGTTTTTATTTGGTTAGAAATTTCCTGACCTACCCTCCCATATCCGCACAAAATTACATGATTTTCCATTTTTCTAAGAAGTCTTTTAAAACGTAATTCATTTACTCTTTGAAAATAGCCGGATTCAAATAATCTAACAGCTTTTTGAAAGGTAAATTGAATAAAGATCAATCCGCCAACGATTACTAAAACAGTTACTATCCTGCCTTCAGGACTTAAAGGTTGAACTTCTCCAAAACCAATAGTGGTTATTGTGATCAGAACCATCCATAAGCAATCACTCCATTCCCAACCCTCTGTTATTCGATAGCCAATTGCACCTAAAAAAAACAGAAAGAATAAAGAATAAATAAGACCAAACCAAGGCCTTAAATAGTCTTTAATAAAATAGAACTCAAATAATCTAAGCTTCATATCCCTTATTATCGTTAACTATTCAAAAATTTCAAAAAAATTTTTTATTATGTTCCTAAAACTATTTATTTGATTAAGTGAAATACATATTAAGTAGGATAATAATATTTTTTTTCGTAGCTGTATGCATTAAACAAATGATTACTGTCTCAGGTCTTATTTAATGCTTGATTTAAAATTAATTTATGGTTTTACTTGTACTGATTCAATAAGAAAATCAGAAGCTGCTTTTAACCAATCAGCGACTGTAAGACGGAGGTCAGGTTGAGAATATACAAGCGCGACAATAATTCCAACTAAAATTATCTTCACCATGGCAATTCAAATATTCTTATGAATTAAAGCACAACTATTTGGTAAAAAGAACCTTAAATTTATAAATAATAGATTAATTAAAATTTCTCTAATTGATTAAACAAGTATTCCACTCTTCTTAGATTCACACCTAAATCTGATTGTCCTAATCTTGCTGCAGATCTTATCTGAATAATTCCTTTAGATCTATCTACATAACTTCTCACATCAAGCTTTAAAATTTCGAGGTCATCTGGAAATCTAAAAATTAAGCTTCTACAAACACCCCTCCAATAATTTCTACCACTTTCAATAACTTCTGTACGAGGTAACCCTTCTGCCAGAGAAACAAGTTGAATAAACTTTTGATCAACATTTATTAGTTTCTTTTCTATTAAGACACTATTTAATGGATTAGTTATTGGAGCAAGACCTTGGATGGAAGAAACCATATTTTTTTAATAACGATGTAGATGTTCTAACCGATTTCATATGTAAAGTGAGAGAAAAAAGCAAAGAATTTTCCCATTAATTTGATCTCTTTATAAAGATTCCTTATTTTGTGATCAAAATTCTAAAATTTGAGGTTTTTTATTGTTTTTTTTGATAAAGATGGTTGCCTACTTTGTTTACTATTTAGTTTCATAACCCATAAAAAAACTCCAACAAACAAAAAAATTTCAACAATAATTCCAACTTTTATTAGACTCATTTTTTATCCTCTTTTTTCTTGTTGGTGCCCTCTATGTATGGCACAAGGATATTTAATAACCACTTTTTAAATGAACTTAAAGGTTGCATAATCTATTTACTTGCCTTTTCTCCACATACTCCTCCCTTTAATGAGATCCTCTATATTTGGCCAAGCTGCTATTAACTCTTTAAGTGCTTTTCTATTAGGAGTATAAAAAACACAAGACAATGCACTTATGACATAAAGTATGAACCACAACTTACTTTCTGAATAAGCTAAAAACAAAGAGAAAAGAAAACTTCCAATAAAGAAAAAGAAAAATGACCTATTTAATATTTCTAATGGAGTTCTTTTAAGTCTGTAAAATTTAATCATCTTAATATCTTCTGCAGTATCTTTTTGAAATTTACTTTCGTACGAATTAATTATTTCTTCTTCTAGAACTTTTTCATACTCTAAATTATCAATTGGATCACTACTATCCTTTTTATTTATCATTGCTATCAATACAGTACAAATATGGTAACTAATTTAAGGTATTTTAAAAAGTATCAAATTTTATCTGTTAACTGGAGCTATACGAACAGATCATGGTTTTGAAAATACTTCAAGATTGTCTTATTTATAAAAGATAAATTAGTCAAAATATTCTTTTTAATTTTCCCAAATCTTTCGGTCATTTAAAACAATCACTTCTATAAACTTCATAGCATTAATTAAATTAGGAGGCAATATCTAAATCTAGAGTTAAAATAGTTTAGAGATTTTAATAATAATCTATATGCAAAGGTATTTGATTTCCTACGAATTTACTGATGGCGAGGATCAAGAAGAAGGCGCAGAAATGCTAATTAATTGGTATGAATCAGGTGGTCCCCAAAACAGACCTGAAAACTATGAGGTTCATTCTTGGATTTTTATGGTTCAAAATGGGATTGGACATTCTGTAGTGAGTGCAGATTCTCTTGAGACAATTTGGAAGCAATGGCATCCCTGGAGAAGGTTAATGGATATAAGTATTCAGCCTTGTATGGATCTTGATGAGACAGTCGGATTATTCAAAAAACAAAAAATGAATACACGGATAGTCTAAAAGTACTTCTAAGTTCTAAATATAAATTTCTTTTTAGTAGCACCTAATACTACATACATATTTCACTGCGTTAAAAAGGATAAGATTAATTTTCCATGATGAATGATTCTTATCACATTTACTTCAAAGGAGAAATTCTTTTCAAGAATTTAAGTAAAGATGAATTTGAATTTGTTTGGGGAAAACTTTATATATCTTATATAAATGCCCTAAATAAAGAGCTAACCTACGAATTAGTTAGCGAAAGCAATATTATGGAGCCGGCCTTTAACCTTGAGCCATCTTACTAAATCAAGAACTAAATCCTAGATTATGAATAAAACAAGAAAAGCTGTCTCTCTTTTATTTTAAGGTACTCTTTCTCTTCTTTAGTTATATCTAAAGCAATTTTATTTGCCTCAATTTCGACATTTGAACTATAAGTTTCAAAGTTTTCCTCTCTTTTAAATAGGGCAACGATGCCAATATCTGTTATAAGCCAAATAAAATGATCAGTTTCTCCAATTGGCTCCTCTTTTAAAGAGTCAATAATCAAATCACAGGTTGAGTCCACTTAATTATTCTGAGAGAAATTTTAATTGCCCCCGTTGCAATACCTTACAGCCTCAGAATTGGTACCGCCATCTTCAATAATTTCTGCAACACATTTATTGAAAAGTTTAGACTCTTTTTTTACTGAACAGAATCCAAAAGCGATTGCAGCTAAAGCTATTGCAGATACGAAACTAGAACCAAGTTGTATAAAACCATAGGCAAACATAATGTTTTTCTTTCCAGAACATTTTTTTGAATCCTTTTTTTCTTCTGTCATTTAAAATTTTTTAACTTAGTTAACCTTATTTGATCAGCTTTAGGTTTGAGAAATATTTGCATACAGAAAACCGAATTAAACAATTTTTACACATATGACAAAAATTAAAAATTTCAAGTTTTGATTGATTTTTCTTCACTTTAATTTTCAATTTGATACATCATGAAGAAAAAACTTTTTAAATTGTTTATCAACATGAGATTCTGGTATAGAAAATTTATCTTTTTTAAAAAGTAATGATCCCACTGTTATAACAAGAGATTATGTTACTTTTTAAACTATATTTTATTTTTTTTGATGAAGTATTAATACTTAAAAACTTTTCCAGAAAAGCTTGTTTTGATAATGCTCCCGAAGAGTTATCCACTTTTTAAGCGTTTTTCAACAGGGTTTTCCACAATATGTTGATTAAATTTGAATTTCTATGTGCAAAATAAAATATTATCTTCTTTTAAGAAAAAACTATCCACAAATTTTTTTGGGGATCACTATGATTTCACATGTCTTTTAAATAATTTAAGAACAATTCTTATGAATCTAAATCAGACAAAAAAGGATTTAAGTCCCGAAATCAGAAAAGAGTTGGAAAAATCTAAGCTCAAAGTTCTCACTAACGAAAATGATTTTTTAGTAAAAAACCTCAAAAAAGCTGGATGATTTATTAGATTTAAAAAATATTTTTAAACGACAAATCTTCAAAAATTCCTTATCTATGGTGAAATAATTATTTCTTAAATGTACACCCACAAAAGTTTTAGTTTCTCAAATATAAAATTTCTATTAAATATACAAACTAATTACTCCAGATACTAAACATATAAAACAAATACTAGTTATATTATCGAAATCTCAGTATGAGATCAGATTAGAAATATAAACGGGAAAAATTATTTAAATTATTTAAACACTTAGCTTTTCCTGTATCAGAATCATAGTTTATTTCAAAAGATGAATACCCAAGAACTAAAAGTCAGTTATAAAAAGCTTTTAAATAAAGCTGCCCAAGCAAACGGTCGTAAAGAAACTGTTTCTTACTTAAATCGTGCTGCTAAAATTAAATCAAAGATCTATTCAAACACTAAAGTAAATTGCTTTAGATGTAATGGAGCAGGTTTTCTAAGAATTTCACTAGATGAGACTAAAACATGTCTATCTTGCTATGGGAAAGGTTTTTTAATTAAAGAAATTCAGCAGATTTAAAAACTTGATTATTCATGAAAGATCTCATTCAAGCTCACAAAAAATTAATTAAAACAGTAAAGGAACAAATGGGATTTTCTGATTACGGGATGTATTGGTTAGCTTTCATGGAAGGGGGTCTAACTATATGGCTGCTGGATAGAGTATTTTTCCACTGGTTAAAGTTTTAATTTTTATTTAAGTCAAAAAAATTTCTGCAGTTATTAAATAAATTAATTTATCGAAACCATTTGAAAAGTTGTAGGATGGTAAAAAACTAATATGCAATTACTCGGATTAATTCTTCTTCTAGCTAGTAGCTGGTATTTATGGAAATTAACATCAAACTTTCTTGATGAACCAACAAAAAAAGAACTAACTAATAGTTTAAATAGCCTGAAAAATAAATTCTCTGAGGGAAAACACAATTTCTCTAAAGCAAAAATAAGCGAGGCTTGGGAAAAATATAAAGAAGAAGGTGGTGCCTTATCTAATAAAGAAAAAAGCTAGTGGACTTTTTTTTAATTACAAGTCTCACTAAAGATATTTCTAGAATTGATCTTATTGGTATTTTGTTTGGTCATTTAATTTTTGGTATTGCATTGACACACATTTTAGATTGGACATGGTTAAAGAACCTTATGAGTGAAGAAGATAAAACAAGGATGCTAGAAAATTATACATGGAAAGACTTATTAGTAGATGGAGCAATTGTTACGGTAGTTCTAGGAATAATCTTTTTGATAATTAGCATTTTTCTATAAATGAACTTAACTTACATCCTTTTAGTTTTTTTAATGATATCAATTGTGATTTTCACTCAAATAATCAATTCATCCGATAAATCAAAATAAATGACCGAAATAACTAGCAACTCCTCAACTGGATGGTACTTAATCGCTTTGGTAAGCACTTTATCATTTTTAGCCTTAATTTACTTCGGTCAAAAAAGATAGAGAAAATTTTGAAAGAATATTTAAATTAATAAAAAAGCTCCGCAACTACTTGAGATGCAGAGCATTTAACTATTAAGTAACTGATTTATATAAATCTGTTAATTATAAAACCTTTTTTCTTAATCAAAGAAAAAGAGACCGATGAATGTGTTGAAGATTCTGAATTCACGGCCCCTTTAATAACCGCATTTTTCGGTAGATACGACAATGAATCACCTCCTTTACTAATATTTTTCTTAAGATAACTAACAGAATTAAACAAGGAAAGAAATTAGTTAAAAATTTAAAAGTTTTTTAACAAATTAACCATATAAATCTCTTAAAAATAAAAATATAGATTTTACCAAGGCAAAACTTCTCCGTTGGCATGCCAAAAAGTACCCGAGTTATTTTTATTTAAAGAATCAATACGTTTTAAAAGGCCATTTGCTGACTCTTCAGGACTAATTCCATTTCTTGTAAAGCCAGTCATTCTTGTACTCACTAACCCAGGATGCAAAATAGCTACATAGATATCATCTCTTGATAAATCTATGGAAAGTGATTTTGCTGCCATAGACAAGGCTACCTTAGACATCCTGTAACCATAAGAACTTCCTGATGTATTATCTTTAATAGATCCCATTCTACTTGTGATAAAAGCAACTTTAGAAGATCTTTTTAAAAGATGTTTAAATGATTGAGTCATACATATCGGGCTCAATGCATTGACTTCAAATTGGCGCAAAATACTTTTTTTATCTAAGTTTTCGAAAGAATTAAATTCATAAATTCCTGCATTATGAATTAAGCAATCTAAATTGACTCCAGATAGTTTTTTACACAAATTTGATATTGACTCATCAGAAGAAATTTCTACATTCTCCTCAATTCTCACTCCTAAATCTCTAAGTTCTTTTGAAGCTTTCCTACACGTTGCAATTACTTTTTCTCCCCTCTTATGAATTTGCCTACATAGTTCTAATCCAATCCCCCTATTTGATCCTGTAACTAGATAAGTCGACATCTCTAAACTAAAAAATAAATAATTAATCTAAATCCAAATTAAAAAAAAACAAACTAGAAAAAGAAAAAATTTATAAAATTCCTTATTAGATTTTTTAAGGTTATGATGAGTTAGGAAATTTTAAAAATTTTATATAAGAAAGCAAAGATATTTTTATCATCAAAATTAAATGTATGGAAATTTTCAATCAAGAATTTATACAAGAGATTATTAGGTTAACGTGGAGAAATCCTGCTTTCATGGCTATAGCTATTGCGTTAATTTGGCTTATCCCACAATTATTTATCAGAAAAATAATGGCAAAAAAATATGAAAGAAGAAAAATAGAAATTCAGAAAAATAAAATTCAGAAGCTTTACCCAACTAATACTCCTAAATAAGATTTTTATTTATAGGATGAACTAATGAATCAAAAAAAATACTTTTTGCATCTAAGTAAAATATGACGTACAAAATAATTAGAATTGATGGAAAAGAAGACGAATTAACAGCTCAAAGTTTTGATAAGTATTCAGATGCGTACGATTTGTTAGAGGAACTATATGGAGATTTATGTTGTTCAGATGCTGATTATGGAGGCATAACCTATTACGATATTGTGGAAAATAATCTAAAAAATATTAATGGAGAATAATAAATGGGCTCCCTCCCAAGAAGATAATTTAGGGGTAATAACGAGTGTATATGAATTCATTAAAGAAGAACTTTCAGAACTTCAAAAAAAAACTGGATGTCCCGATTCATTTATTTATGATTTTATTGGCAAAATTCAGAATGAATGGCATCCTGAATCTTGCCACTCCATAGTTAGAAATAAAAAAAGGAAAAATTAGAAAATATTAAATCTTAAACGCAAATTTATAAAATTTCTCTAATATAATTTGAATTTAAAAATATTAAATCATGATTATTAGAATACTAGGAATCATACTTATCCTTGGTACGATTGCATATTATGGTTTAGTGTTAACTGGGCAAAGCAACCTTTAGTTTTTTAAGTTTTAAAAATTTCTCATGAAATGGCCTCCTACTTTGTGTTGGACAGCACCAAAACAATTAATGGTAATAGGCATTTTCAAGTTAAAGCTTATGGTGGGAAAAATGAAGATAGATGGGTTGATATTTTTCCTACCAAAAATAAGAAAGATACTAAAAGAATCGCATGGGCAAAACTAAAATCAGAATGGACTACTGGATGGTTAAGGCTCCCAAAAGATAAAGATTAATTTGTCTATGTAAACAAATATTATTAACCAGAAAATTGTAAAAAATAATACCTAACTCAAAAAAAATAACTTCTAAAATTTTTTAAATTGCTGTTTAATATGAAGTCAGAACCGAAGAAAAAACTCCCTAATAAAAAAGTTATAAGTTCAGCAAAGTTTGAGGCTAAAGAACAATTCACAAAATCCGCATTAGAAAATTTAAAAACAGAAAATGAAAGACTTGTTAATTCACTAAAAAAATCTGGGGAGATTAAAGAATCAAAAAAAAAATAGACTTACAGTATTTAAAAAATTTTATTATTATAGAAATTTATAAATTGAGAAATGATTGAAAAAATCTCTCTAGCAAATTCTCACCTACCTCAACTTATTGGGTTCGTTTTAATGTCAATTGGTTACACATTAGGCAATAAATTCTACCTTCCTGAAATCAAACAAAAATAATAATTTCTAATTATTAAAAATACTTTAAATAAATAACATTGAAAATATATTCCTCATAAAAATTTTTCTATATTTTACCTGAGTTAAAGTAAAAACTTTAAAGCTAATTCTGTAATTCAATTAAGACTAGTGCTGCGATGTTACTGTCACATAAATGTAACATTAAAGTACTCAAAAATGTTAAATCCAAAGAAAAAGTAAGAATTCATACTAATTTTTTTTAAATATGTTACATTTATTAATAATTCAAGTTAAGGTTTCCTCTCTCAATAAAGCAGAAATAAGGAAATGTTTAATACATACAAATGTCATTTACTCTTTGGCTTAATAGTCGATCACACATGAAATATAAAAATGGATGCTCTTACTAGTTTTATAGTTGTTATCATCGCAATCACTATTCAATTCTCTTTATACGCCATCAAAAGGTTGCAGGAACCTTTAGAACCAAATTTTTTGTTAGATAAAAATTCGAAAAAAATAAAAAACTACATGGGTAAATTTTGGAAAAATGCCGAAATAACAAATGGGAGATTAGCTATGATTGGCTTTTTAGCTTTGATAATAAACTACGGTTTTTTTGGGTGGATAATTCCTGGTTTTATTTAAAATTTAAATACATTAAAGTTTTAAAAAAAATAAATCTCTCGTTCAAGACAAACTCTCCTTTTAAAAAAAAAATTTTTATTATAAGTAAAAAAACAATTGAGTAATTCTGATTTTGATAAAAATGGATTAGACAGCTATGGAATACATTGGCTTCAATATGCTGCTTTTGCTGTCTCTGGTTTTGCTATATTTACAACCTGGGCATTTTTTTATGATGAAAGATTCCACAACCTTGTAATGAATATTTTTAGGGTTATTAACTGCAGCGGGTTCAACTGTAATGGAGCATTTTAAAATTCTATGGCTAATCCAGATCAAAAAACAATATTAATTGATAATGCTTATGAGGAAATTAAAAACATATGTATAGATCTTCAAAAATATACTGATGCTTCGAATTTGGAAGTTAAATCTTTACTAAAACTAATTATGAACGAATGGGCAGAAAAGGAGGAGCAAAAAACTGGTTTTGGATTCAGGTAAATTTTGCCACTATCTAAGGAGCGACTTAGGCCTCAAATCACTTTAATATGAACAGATTTTTTACTTTTAATATTTATTATTTATAGTTTACATTTTTTAGAAAGAAATTAAAAAGGAATGAATCTCAAATAGAAGATTCATTCCAGATTTAGCATTAGTTTTATTAAGATTTAAATTTTATAATTAAACTCCTCTGGTGGACTGTCAATCATTAGATCCCTCCTATTCAACAAGTTAAACCTACGCCTTACTTATTAAGAAAGTAAATCGGTAAAAATGCTGATTTATTATTTCTAAAATGTTTGAATTAAAGAAGCCAATTCTGGTGCATCTAATAAAAGTGCAAAAAATGTAAGCACAACTAATAAAAATATGGAAAAGTAGAATTGAATCATGATTCAAAATTACTTAAAAAGAATTCTTTAAGTTGTATAAAATAATGCTTTGTTTACATAATTAAATATCTCAAACTAGAGAAGTTTAATTAGAGAATAATTAAGATGCTTCAGGAGAAAATATCGTCCTATTTTTTTGCCAATACTCACAACCTTTAAGTAAATGATCACCCTGTGGTATACGTTTTTCGTATTTTGGACAAATCAAGATAGTAGCAAAAGTTTCTGTAGTGCTGTAGCGAAAGTGATTGCAAGTAATACAAATCTTTGTTCGTTTTCGTTTTAGGGTAGATTCTTTTAGAAATTCCCATTTTGAAGGATTTACCTTGATCATTATTACTGGAATTTATTAGTAACAATTTGCCAACCTCCTGAAATTAATTCATTCCATGTTTCACTAGCACACTCAATAGAATGAAGTCTTGAATTTTTAATTTGGGCAGGTTCTCCTAATTCATTTGCATAGAAAAGATGAGTATATACTTGTAAGTTATTAGATACAGATTTCTTATAAATCTCAAAAAAAATTAATAAACCACTTTTTTTGTTAAACAACCAACCAGTTGGGGGGTCAATAAGGCTGCCACGATAAAAATAAGTCCGAACATTAGCGACTCCTAAAGTCATGAAGATAATACAGTTGTACTATTAATATAAATGTACTACTCTTAGACGTCAAGTATTCCTATGATAATTATTTAAATACTAAAATTAGTTTCCAGAAATAATCGGCCATAAACTTCTTATTTGGTAATAGTGAATACAAGTAACTCCTTGAAAAGGAAAATATCATTTAAAGAGTATCTCCAAAAGAATGCAATGTATCGAAATCCCTTCTATTTAGGATGGAACAAAGGTTGGTCTTTTTTATTTTTTTTAGAGGGTGGCATTCCAAAAATTGAAGCAAAAGGTTTTGGTATTTCTATTACAACAAAAGTTGAGAAAGGAGAATCACCCCTAGAATCTGCGGATAGATTAGTCTCGAAAGAGCAAAGGATTAGAAAATCAAGATATTATTCTTGGGTTAAATCTATTAATGAAAAAACAATAAATTAACCAATCCTTAAATTTCTAAAGTAATTTGTTGACAGTCAATTTAAAATAGAAAATAGTCATTTATTTTTCGTGTCCAATAAATTTTATGAATGGTGGGAAAACCATAGAAAAGTTGTAACCTATGGGGCTTTTGTCATCTTGTTTGGTTTTTATTTATCTCCTGTTGTGAAAGAAGCAAAATACAAAAACCAATGTATTAAGTACTCTACTAAAGGAGCTTTAACTAAATTTAATAAGGACGATATAGGAGAAACTTTATTAGAAGAAACAGGTTTGAATATTGATGAACTAGCAAAGATTGAGGGTTATAAGAATTGCATTAATTAAAAAGTTCGCAAAAATACGCTGAGTTTTTAAATGATTAAAGGTATGTTTAAACTTATCTTATTAATATTATTATTTGGATTTATATCAATAAGTCCAAAAACAAGATATTTGGTTGGCATGACTCTAAAAGAAATTTCTTCATTTATTTTATGGACTGTAAAATATGAAGATAGAGAAAAATGGATTATAGATAAACCAAGTTGGATACCTGACCAAAAACTTAAGCCATCGTATTAAATGAAGACTTATTTAGAAGAACGAATTGAATGGTATGACAATAATTATAGAAATGGAAATGCTTTAATCTCTGATAAGAAGTTTGACCAACTTGAAAAAAATTTATTAAGAACAAACCCAAATTGTGATTACTTTAAAAAGAAAAAGAAACTAGTTTTACCTTCATTAGAAAAAGATTCAATAGATGAATTTTTGAAAGGATTATTAGTAGATACCAGATTATTAATTGAACCAAAAATTGATGGCTGTGCTGTTGCTTTGCAATATAGGGATGGAACCTTGGAGAAAGCAATTTCAAGAAAAGGAGCAGACGTTACTAGTAAACTTATTAAAGTCCAAGACATTCCCAATAATCTCCCTTTACGAGGAGTTCTTCAAGTTAGAGGTGAATTATATGCACCCAACCAAAGTCCAAATATCTCCCAGAGAATCGCTTCTGGATTTCTAAGAGCTAAAGAAGGATTTTCTGAAAGTCTTAGCTTCTGCGCATTTCAAATACTTAATTCAACACTTAACCAATATGAGTCCAAAAAGAGTCTTTCACAGCTTGGCTTCACGATCCCTCAGCATATTTCATTAAAATTTACGAGCCAAGTTGAAGTATTTAGAAAACAATGGCTAGAAGGGAAGCTTTTTAGTAAATATCCAACAGATGGAATAGTAGTAAAAATAAATTCTAGAAAATTACAATTGATTAGAGAAAAATCAAACTTAGATTATCCTTATTGGCAAGTGGCAATAAAACGTTAATGGAATTAATACACCAGATTTTTCCTACTTGGCACATTTACTTGGATATGTTTTTAGTTGGCTTTGCAACTTACGGTTTTCTAAGAATTAAGAAAAAAATAAAAACTAAATAAAGTTTTTAAATCATCCGTGGTCCTTAAGCATGGATTTAAGTTGTTCGGTATCTAATTGTTCAAGATAATTTCTCATTGCCAACCAAGATCTTCTACTTTCTAACTTTCCACTTTGTTTAAATAAATTTGCGGAAACTTGATCTATCAATTCATTATGAGTCATATTTATATTCTTCATCAAGTTCAATGACAACACCATTAAAAAATTCTGCTAATAATTTTGATGGGTCTTGGATAGATATCTTTCTATCTACTTTTGATAATTTCTTTTTGATTGGATTTAAGTTAGTCATACAGATTCAGGTAATTCAAGTTCTTCAAAAGTCCAACCCTCTAATTGAAGGTCATGCCATTTATCCCAAGCATTATCCAGATACATTTGAGTGGATGATTTAATTGCCATTGGCTCACCAAGATCATTTGCATAATATGTATGAGCAAAAATTCTCATACTATTTCTTGGAGATTTTTTATTCCTTACAAATAAAATTAATCGGCTGCGGTCTGGGCTAAGCAACCAACCACTTGGGGACTCATTACGATAACCGTAAGAAAAATTAGTCCAAACATTAGCTCCTCCTAAAGTCATTACTTAGTAATACATGTGTACTATTAATATAAATACATTAGAAATGGATCGTCAAGTATTTTGGCAAATGAATTATTTACACTGATAGGGAATAAAAACAGCTCAGTTATTCCAAAAAAATAAAATACCCACCAAAAGCCTGTTTTAGCAAGCATTTTGATAGGTAACACCGGATCCCCGTCAGTTCTCTGCTGCATCGACCTGGAAATGCCAGAAGAGGATTCAAAGTGGGCTTTCGTTTCCGATTACAAGATCGGTTTACTACCGCATCACGACAGTCTCCTCATGTCGAAAGAGAGTCAGATCAGAGCACATAAAGAAGAACTTAACCAAAGATCCAGTAATCTAACTCTAGCTTATTTTTTTATGCATTTGGAGATGGCCAAATGTCTCTTACCATAGTTAATAAAATTTGAGCTTCATCATATCTTTCTGAATGCGTTTTACCATTTAATAAAAATGTGATGTGAGCCATTTTTCTTCCCAGAATTTCGCGAGATTTGCCATAACAATGAATATTAGAACCCTCAATTTCAGATAACATTTTAATTCTGGTTTCCATTGAGATTGGGAAATTCTTTTTTAACCCCAGTAGATTTATCATAATTGCACCTTCGCAGTTCATTTTAATTTCAGGTGGCATTATCCCAGAAGAAATGCAAACATATTGATCAAACTGACTTGAAGTGCAAGCTTCAATAGAGAAATGAGCTGAGTTATGTGTTCTAGGAGCTATTTCATTAATTAGAAGACCATTATCTCCATAGAAGAATTCAATAGCTAAAACTCCAACGTAATTAAGTTCATTGACTATCGAAGAGAAAATATTTATTGCAAATAAGTTCAAATCATATTCATTTGTTCCAGGTGCAAGAACCCAATCACAAACATGGTTTGATTGGAATGTCTCAACTATTGGAAAGAATCTTATCTTACCGGTCCTATCTCTCGAACCAACAAGAGCCAGTTCTTTTTCATACTCTATCCATTCTTCTATTAACCATTCATTAGAGTTATTCTCTGTTAAAAAAGAATCTAATTCTTCTTTTGTCTTTATTTTTCTGTTCCCTTTGCCGTCATATCCACCTTTATTTGATTTTGCCATTAGAGGAAAAGTCCAATTATTGATTTCCTCATCCGTGAGATTTTTAAAATCTTCAATACTTATCCATTTTGGGCAGGGAATATTCATTCTTTCTATTAATTTTTTTTGAGAAAACCTATCTACTAATGGCTTAATTGCATTAAGGCTTGGAACAAAAATATCTTTATTGTCAATTAAATTTAATTTATCAATTTTTATCCATTCATTTTCAAAAATTATTTTTTCACACTCATTAATTAATGATTTATTACCTCTTATCTTTAAAGGATCAGCTTCTATGACATGATCTGCTTTTAGACCAGCAGGATCATCACAAGATTTTGTTTGCACACATACTTCTAGATCTCTTTTTTTTGCTGCCTCGGTTAACATCAAAGCCAGTTGACCACCTCCAATTATTCCTAGGGAATAATTTTTCTTAATATCGTTTATATTTTTTTTTAAACTCATAGCATGATTTTATTACCATTTCTAATTCTTAACAACTGAATTTTTAAGGATCTAGAGCTTAGATTTTGCTAATATATAAAGTATTTAATACCAAATATTTATAAATTTTAACTAGGTAATCAATTGTGAATAAGAGAAGAATATTAGTCCCATTAGGTGATAAGTCATACGAAGTAACTCTTGAAGCAGGGATACTGAACAATATCAGCGAAGAACTTTTAAAAATTGGAATAACAAAGAATAGAAAAATACTTGTGATTTCAAATGAAGAAATATCAAATTTGTATGGAGAAAAATTCTTAAATAATTTAAAAGATAATCAATACCAGGCCAAAATGTTCCTTATCAAGGCTGGAGAATCATATAAAAACTTAAAAACCTTAAGTGAAATATATGATGTTGCATTTGAATTTGGCTTAGATAGAAATTCAATAATTATTGCCCTTGGCGGAGGAATTGTTGGAGATGTAAGTGGCTTCGCAGCTGCTACTTGGCTAAGAGGCATCGAATATATTCAGATTCCAACAACATTATTATCGATGGTTGATTCATCTGTGGGAGGGAAAACAGGAGTAAATCATCCAAAAGGTAAGAATTTAATTGGAGCCTTCAATCAACCTAAAGCAGTTTTTATTGATCCAGAAACTTTAAAAAGTTTGCCCAAAAGAGAATTTAATGCAGGCATGGCCGAAGTAATAAAATACGGAGTAATAAGAGATAAAGAACTTTTCGAATACTTAGAAATTGAAAAAAACAAAAATGAATTTTTAAATCTCAAAAATGAATATCTAATTAAAATAATTAATAGTTCAATTAAAACAAAGTCTCATATTGTTTCTCAAGACGAACATGAAAATGGTGTTAGAGCAATATTGAATTATGGTCATTCTTTTGGTCACGTTATTGAAAATTTATGTGGATACGGCAAATTTCTACATGGTGAGGCAATATCAATTGGTATGAATATTGCGGGCGAAGTAGCAATTGAAAAAGGGTTGTGGTCTAAAGAAGAATTAGAAAGACAGAAGAATCTTTTAAAGAGTTACGATCTTCCTACCGAGATCCCCAAAATAAATAAAGAAGACGTTCTAACAATACTTATGGGCGATAAAAAAGTTCGTGATGGCAAAATGAGATTTATATTACCGAAAGAAATCGGTGCTGTTGATATATATGACGACGTAGAAGATTCATTATTTTTAAAGTTTTTTTCTTAACGCAAACAGGTTGAAATTATATTCATTTTCTTGTCATTAAACTTTTTAAAAACAAACCACTTAAAATCACCTAAACAAACAGGATCAACGAGTCTGAGTAATGCCTCTCTTCTTAAAAGAGCATTTGATAAATCCTCTTTAATTTCTTTCTGAATCCCATAAAGTCTCTCTGCCAATCCAAGTGCCAACAAAGCTTCTCCTTGTTTAGTTATTCCAACGGTATCAAATCCAAGATTCTCAGCGTCATTAATTAAAGTTTCTATGCACACATGAGATGTTAAATCGCAATTTCCAGGAGAATTTAGGACATTATTCGTCATTTTTTGATTTTCATAAGAAACTATCGTTCCATCAGAATTCTTAGAGGTGTAGTATTTTTTGGCTTCTTTAGCGTAATCAATTATCAATAAAATACCATTATTAATTTTTTGATAAATAGCTTTTAACCATTTTGAGTTATCTATATGCCATTCTGTAGTCCATCCTTCAAGAGCATCTTCAGGCGGAATAGTTATTCCCAACTCACTTTTAGCAAGTTCAAAACTTTTTTCCAATTCACTTGTAATTGGCATTTTATCAAAAAATAATTTATGAGATTTTTTGTCTATAGAAACTGCTTGTCGAATTAATTTTCCTTTTGAAAAAGTTATTCTCTCTACTGGCAATGCATCCAAAACCTCATTTGCTATAACTATTCCATTAATATTATTTTCCTCTACTTCATCCAAACCTTTCCATAAAATATCAATACCTAAGTTCAAAAATTCCTCCAATTTATTTTTTTGTTTTTCTACCATCCCTTCATTTAGTTCAATAATTACAAAGGAAATTCCTTCTAAAAAATTCTTGTTGTTTTCTAAAAAATATTTAATTAATCCACTCATAAAGCTTCCATCTCCAGCTCCAAATTCAGTTACAGCTAATTTCTGATTAGATAAAAAACTACTTTTGAACTGAATCAACCAATCTTCTATTTGTTTACCAACCAAAAAAGCAAAATCATCAGATAAAGATGGTGATGTGACAAAATCTCCTCGAACGCCTAATTCAGCTTTACCGCTGCCGTAATAACCATTAATAGGATCATTTAATGCAAAATTCATAAAGTCATAAAAACTTATAGTCCCACCCATTTTTATTATTTTTTTTACTAACCAATCTGGATTATTCGCGGGTAAGCTATTCATCGGCGAAAATATAAAGAGACAAAACTTATTTATGCCTTCAAAGATTAACTATTTATTAGGAATATTTCTATCTATATTAGTTTTAATTTCACATAAACCCGTTTTCGCTATAAATAATCCAAATCTCTTACCAGAAGAAAAAACACCAGTAATTGATTTAGCTAAAACATTAAGTCCCAATCAGAAAAAATCTTTAGAGGAAAAGCTCAACAATCTAGAAATTGAAAGTGGGTGGAAAATTAAATATTTATCTCAGTTTGAGAGTTCACCTGGTAGTGCAATAAAAGACTATTGGGATTTAGATGAGACAAGTTTGTTGATAGTTGCGGATCCTAGAGGGGGAAATTTACTGAACTTTAACGTCGGAGAGGCTTATTTTAATTTTTTGCCAAGGTTATTTTGGGTTGAACTTCAAACAAGATTTGGCAACCAATATTATGTTAAAGATCACGGTGAGGATGGTGCAGTATTAGACGCAATTGATTCAGTAAAGATTTGCCTCGAAAAAGGAGGATGCCAAGTTGTCCCTGGCCTACCCAAAGAGCAATATATATGGACTTTATGTACATCGATTCTTGGAGGTTTAGTAGCAGGTTTTGCATCTGCTCCAAGAAAAGAAGGGCAAGTCATATCAATTGGATTTTTAGCTCTTCTTTCTCCTTTATGGGGAATGTTATTTGGAATTTTTGGTTTGGCACCGATAATATCTAGAACAAATGATTTATTACCTTTATTTAAAAATGGTTTAGCTTTTACAGCCGCAGGAATTGCAGGTTATATCTTGTCTCAAACATTATTTTCAAGATATGAAAAGCCCAAAAATACTTAAAATATGAACAAAAAATCTAATCCTAAAAAAATTTGTCTTCTTCACGAATTTCACCAGATTCTGAATACCATCGATGAGAAACATGACTTAATCCCTTTTTTTCAAACTCAATCCATGAAAAGTTAATTAATAATTTTCCATTTTCATCAGTTTTATATCTTGGCACCACAGCAGTGTTGAAATAAATTGTTCCTTTGCTATCAATTTTAAACATCTCTCTTAAACCAAGATTTCTTTTAAGCCGGTTGTGCATATGACCAAAAATCACAAGATCAACTTTTCTTCTCTTTTGTATTTGAGAAATAGCCACAGACAAATCTCTATCTCCCCAATCTAATGAGGGTAATTTCCAGTCTTTCCCACAAATGCTTTTAGGTTCTGAGCCTAAACCCGAGGGGCCTGCATGAGACATAATTATTAAAGGTAAATCGTCAAAACTCTCTTCTGAGCATTTGATGATTTTATTTATTGAATCTTGTTCGGTGATAGGTCCATAAACACCTTTAACTTCTTTCGAGAGAAAATAGCCGCCGCCAGAACTACATGGTCTTGCAGATAATAAATTTATTTGATTATTAAAAACTTTCAAATCCCATGCACAATATTTTTCACCAAGAACACGTATCTGCTTTGAGAGAGTTTCGCCTGTAGAATCATTCCCTCTATCATGATTTCCTAAAATCACAAAAGTAGGAATTTTGATCTCATTGATTTTTTTAATTATTTTGACACTTCCATCAGAAATATCACCAACAAATAAAACAATACTTGGTTTGATAATCGATAAAACTTTCAAGTCCAATTCAGACCATTGACCATGACAGTCACCAACAATAGCAATTTTTAAATTTGTCAGAATTTTTTCTGTTTAAAGGCATATAATCTATTTAGAGATATTCTAAATCCTGACCAGTATAACTTCTACTGCAAAACAGAAATCCGTTCAAAACGAAGAAGATTTGATTTCTGAAATAAAGGAGCGTTGCGAAAAAGCTAATGCAATTATTCTTGCGCACTATTATCAAGCTCCAGAGATTCAGGAAATTGCAGATTTTATTGGCGATTCATTAGATCTATCTAGGAAAGCTGCAAATAATGACGCAGACATAATAATTTTTTGCGGTGTGCACTTTATGGCCGAAACCGCAAAAATACTTAGCCCAAATAAAAAAGTACTTTTACCAGATATTGACGCAGGATGCTCATTAGCAGACGATTGTCCCTCAGATAAATTTCAAAAGTTCAGGGAAGAAAATCCAGATCACTATGTAGTAAGTTATATAAATTGTACTGCAGAAGTAAAAGCTCAAAGTGATCTGATATGTACAAGCAGTAATGCAGTCTCATTAATTAAAAAGATACCTGAAGATAAAAAGATAATATTTGCACCAGATCAGAACCTTGGGAGATGGGTACAGAAAAATTCAGGAAGAGATCTTAAATTATGGCCTGGCAGCTGCATTGTTCATGAATCGTTTAGTGAAGAAGCGCTTCTAAAATTAAAATATCAAAATCCAGGATCGAAAGTAATTGCTCATCCTGAATGTAGTCAAAATTTACTAATTCTCTCAGACTTTATTGGATCAACAAGTAAGCTACTTGATTTCGTAAGTAAAGACCCATCTAAAACTTACATTGTACTAACTGAACCTGGAATAATTCATCAAATGAAAAAGAAAGAACCTAATAAAATTTTTATTGAAGTCCCAGATGTAGAAGGTTGTAAATGTAACGAGTGTCCATATATGAAATTAAATACTTTAGAAAAAATTCTTGATTGTTTGAAAAATAATTCCCCGTCTATCGAACTAGACCCAGAAATAATAAGAAGAGCCTATGTGCCAATAAAGAGAATGCTGGATATGAGTAATTAATTTAATGAAAATACTTTATCTTCCTTATTAGTTTTTAGGAACGCATTAAGGTTTGTGGTGTCGGGCTTAAATTCGCTTATCTGATTCTTTCTATTAATTATATTTATTAGCTCTTTTTCACCAGCTCTATATTGTTTATCTTTTCTAGTTCCTATCTCTCTTTGAAGTATAGGGTTTATATTCATTTTTACTTCTATGTCTGGAATAATTCCAGATTTGTTTATATCAGTGCCATTCGGAGTTAAATACTTAGCGACTGTAACAGTTAGACCTGAACCATCAACTAATGTTCTCATAGATTGAACTAAACCTTTACCAAACGTTTTCTTCCCGACTAATTTTCCTCTTTTGTTATCCTTTATTGCACCAGAGACTATTTCACTAGCACTAGCAGAACCCTCATTAACTAAAACAACTAAGGGCTTTTTTGTTAGAGCTTGACCGTTTCCTTTTTTTGTTTCTTTCAAACCATCTTTACTTACCGTACTTACTATTACTCCTTTGTTAATGAAGTGCCTTGAGATATCAATGCTTGATTCTAATAAACCCCCAGGATTACTTCTCAAGTCAAGAACATATCCTGCGACTTTTTTTGTTTCTAAATCCTTAATAGCATCTCTAGTCTCTTTTGATGCATTTGCATTAAATTGTTTAATTCTTACATAGCCAATTGATAAGCCGTTTTTGGTTTGATTGACTTTACTTGATACAGATTTTATTTCAATTTTTTCTCTTGATAAAATCTTAAAAAAGGAATTAGAACCTCTAAGAATTTCAAGCTTTACTTTAGTACCTCTTTGTCCTCTTATTAATTTCACGGCCTCCTCAATATTCATACCTTCGGTAGAAATATCATCTATGGATAATATTTTATCTCTAGCTTTAATTCCAGCATCAAATGCAGGGGTACCCTCTATGGGAGAAATAATTATTAAATCATCAGATTCTTTATCTTTAACTATTTGGATACCAACTCCAGTTAATTCACCAGAGGTATCGATTCTCATTTGATTAAATTCCTTAGGCTCTAAAAATCTTGTATAAGAATCATCTAAGTAAGAAAGCATATCTCTAATCGCATCGTATGCTTCATTGCTATCTGAATATGTTTTTGATAAAACTTCTTTTCTTCGATTAATCCAATTGGACTTTTGAAATTTGCCGCTTGAATCAAGAAAATCTCTATATACAATTTGCCAAACATGATCAATTACTTCTTTATAACTATTATTTAAAACTGTTGCCTCTGCAAAATTATTTAAAAATAGCCCAGAAAAGGATGTCGCAAGCAGAAATATATATTTTTTTTTAAGCAATTTTCTTATCTTCAAATAATTAAATATTTTTATTATAAAAGAATTTATTTATAATTCAAAAAATTGACAAATCCTTAAGGATCAACCCACTTCCCATCATCCTTAATAAGTTGGATTAAAGCATTAACTCCCTCATCTTCAGGTACTCTTTTTATCTCTTCTTTCCTTCTATATAAGGCAATAGTTCCTTTACCTTTCCCAACATAACCATAATCAGCATCTGCCATTTCTCCTGGCCCATTAACAATACATCCCATTATTGCTATATCTAGACCCGTTAAATGTGAGGTGGCGTTCCTAACTTTATCTACAACTTCTTCTAGATTGAAAAGTGTTCTACCACAACTAGGGCAACTGATGTATTCCACCATTGTTTTTCTTAATCCTAAAGATTGCAAAATTGAATAGCATACAGGTATTTCCTTTTCTGGAGCCTCCGTTAAGGAAACCCTGATGGTATCTCCTAATCCCTCTGCTAAAAGCGTTCCAATTCCAGCAGTACTTTTAATCCTTCCATAATCACCATCACCAGCTTCGGTCACTCCCAAATGTAAGGGATAGTTATATCCTTCTGAGTCAAGCCTATCTGCAATCATTCTGTAAGCTGCCATCATGACCGGAGCCCTAGAAGCTTTCATAGAAATAATTATGTTATGAAAATCAAGCTCATCACAAATTTTGACGAACTCCATCGCAGATTCAGTCATTCCTAATGGCGTATCTCCATAAGTAAAAAGCATCCTCTCAGATAGAGACCCATGATTAACTCCAATCCTTAGAGCTTTGTTTTCGGCCTTTAAAACTTCAACTAAAGGGGTAAATCTTTTAAGTATTGTTTGCTTGATAGTTTCAAATTCCTCATCTGTATATTCAGTTCTTGTAGGGTCTGATTTTTCAAAAACAAACAATCCAGGATTAATTCTTACTTTATCAACATGTTTTGCAACTTCCATTGCAATTTTCATACCATTATGGTGAACATCAGCCACCAAGGGGGTATTGATATTATTTTCTAGTAATTTAGCCTTTATATCTCCTACTGCTTTGGCATGTGCTAAGGAAGGGACAGTTAACCTTACTATTTCACAACCCACATCATGAAGTCTTTTGATAGCTAAGTAGGCATTTTCGACATCCATCGTATCTTCATTTATCATCGATTGAACTCTTACTGGATAATCACTTCCAATAGCTACATCACCCACCATTACTGTTCTAGTAATCCTTCTCTCAATATGAGTTGAATATCTTTTGGAGAGACTATTAACCTCTTTTGATTGAGTTAATGACATTAAAATTCTTGATATTCAAAAAGGATTTCACTAAATTATACGGCATATAGTTTACCACTTACATTCTCTAGGTCTTTCAAAGTTAGATGGTAGGGTTTATTGATTTCTTTTGAAGGAAATCTCAACAAATAAGATGGATGAAAAATTACCATAATTTCTCTCCCATCTTTTTTAATCCATTGACCTCTTAAATTACTTATAGGATCTTTAACTTCTAAAATAGCTCTCATAGCAGTTGAACCAGTAAGTAATATAAATTTTGGATCAACTAGCTTTATTTGCTGTAATAACCAAGGTTTATGAATATTAATTTCTCTAGCAGTGGGTTTTCTATTATTTGGTGGACGACATTTAATTACATTACAAAAATAAACATCCTTCTTATGGTCAATACCAGCTTGTTTTAATAATTCGTTTAGTAGCTTACCAGATTTACCTACATAAGGTTTTCCTTCTAAATCTTCCTGTGCTCCAGGTGCCTCACCAATTATTAACAAGTCTGCGAATACACTTCCTCTCCCAATTACTAACCTTTTCACCAAAATAAAACTTTAAATATATTTATTTTAAGAACTCAAAACATGAAAATAAAATAGATTAAGAAAATGAACTAAATTAAACCATAGTGTGATAGTTTTATCTATTCTTAATTTATGCAATTGTCATTATTAAAAGTCATATTTGAAAAGTCATAAGTCAATGATGAGTCAAGTTAATTTATCTGATCGGGCACTTTCAATTGAGCCTTCTCTTACATTGCAGATAAGTGCAAAAGCAAATCAATTATCTGCAGAAGGAGTAGATATTTGCAATTTAAGTGCAGGAGAACCTGATTTTGATGCCCCAAAAGAAGTTATTGAGGCTACAAGTAAAGCTATATTTGATGGATTCACAAAGTACGGGCCCGCAGCGGGGAATTTAGATCTCCGAAAAGCAATTGCAAATAAACTTCAAATTCAAAACGATTTAAATTATGAATTTGAAAATGTAATGGTCACAAATGGTGCTAAGCAAGCATTATATAATCTTTTCCAAGTCTTTTTAAATACTGGCGACGAAGTTATTATTCCTTCTCCATATTGGTTAAGTTATCCCCAGATGGTTAGATTGGCGGGTGGGAAGCCAATTTTTACAAATTCTTCTGCAGAAGATGGATTCAAAATAAATATAGAAGATTTGAAATCTAAAATCTCTTCAAAAACTAAATTTATAATTATCAATTCTCCTAATAATCCTACTGGAAGAGTTATGTCAAAGGAAGAATTATTAAAAATTGCCGATCTAGCTAGAGAAAATCCAAATATCAATATTCTTTCTGATGAGATTTACGAACTAATCCTTAAAAAAGAATTTAAACACTACAGTTTATCTTCATTAGCAAATGACTTAAAAGATAGGATTTTTATAATAAATGGGTTTGCAAAAGGATGGGCTATGACTGGCTGGAGGATAGGTTATTTGGTAGGTCCCAAAGATGTAATAAAAGCATCCTCAGCATTACAAAGTCAAAGTACAAGTAATGTTTGCTCTTTTGTTCAAAAAGGTGCTTTAGAGGCTTTAAAAATTAATAATGAGTTTTTCTCAATGATAAATAGCCATTATGATCAAAGAAGAAGACTTCTCTATGAGGGCCTTAATAATATAAATGGGATTTATATTGAAGAACCTAACGGAGCATTTTATGCATTTCCAAAATTACCTAACTCCTCAATTACTTCTGTTGATTTCTGCAATAAAGCTCTTCAAGATTACGGATTAGTTGTTGTACCAGGAAAAGCTTTTGGAGCTGATCAATGTATTAGGATATCTTGTGCAGCTTCAGAAGTAAAAATTAAAGATGGACTAAAAAGATTTGAAAAAGCAATCTCTGAATACTATTAATTCAAACTAAGCTATGTTTAATATAAAAATTTTCTTACTAAGTTCATCTCTATTATTTTCTATTTTTTCATCACCTGTATTTTCAAATCCCAAAGTTTTAAAAGTTGGAGCAATACCTGATCAAAACCAAGATGTTTTGGACAAAAGATTTAATTTATTTTCAAAAGAATTATCCAATCAACTTGATGAAGAAGTTAAATACATTCCTGTTATTAATTATGTTGCAGCAGTAACTGGATTTAGAAATAAAGATTTAGATTTAGTTTGGTTTGGCGGTTTATCAGGAGTTCAAGCCAGACTACAAACTCCTAATTCAATTGTCATTGCTCAAAGAGATATCGATAAGGAATTTAAAAGTGTTTTTATAGTAAACAAAAATTTAGAACTTAATACAATTTCAAACATTAAAGGACTTAAAAAACTAAAAAATTTGAGATTTACTTTTGGTTCTGAAAACTCAACTTCTGGAAGATTAATGCCAGAATATTTTTTAAATCAAGCAGGGGTAGAAATTAAACACTTTAAAGGCAAAAAAACAGGTTTTAGTGGGAGTCATGATGCCACTATAGCTTTAGTGAATAGTGGGGCATTTGATGCTGGAGCTTTAAATAAACAAGTTTGGGAAAACACTCTTAAAAATAATCCCAAAAGAACAAGTAATTCAGAATTATTCTGGATAACCCCAGAATATGTTGACTACCATTGGATTGCTCAAGGGGATCTTGATAATAGATTCGGGGTAGGGTTTACAAACGAACTTAAATCAGTAATTCTAAATTTAAATATAAAGCAAAAATCACATAAACAGATATTAGATATGTTCAATGCAAAAAGATTTATAAAGGCAGAATCAAAACAATATAAAAATATAGAGAAAATCGGGAGGAAATTAAATAAAATTAGATGAATAATACTGTCTTAGAATTAAAAAATATATCTTATAAATACAAAAATGATCTGATCCTAAATAAAATAAATTTAAAAATAAATTCTGGGGAAAAAATTGCACTTTTAGGTAAAAGCGGTTCAGGAAAAACTACACTTATATCAGTACTTAATGGCACTATCAAGCCAACTCAAGGTGAGGTTAAATTATTCAATAAAACTTTCGAGGAATTAGATAGAAAGCAGAAAAGTAAAATAACAACTATATGGCAAGATTTAAGATTAATAGAAGATCTCTCTGCAGAACAAAATGTTAATTGTGGACTACTAGCGGAAAAAATTTTTTATTTCGCTTTTAAAAATTTACTAAATATAAGTTCTTTTAAGAAGGCACATAAATATATGCAATTATGTAGACTTCATAACTCTATTTACGACAAAAAAATCATAAAACTATCTGGGGGGCAAAAACAAAGGGTTGCTATAGCTAGATCATTAATTCAAGGATCAAATATATTACTTGCAGATGAGCCTTTTAATAATCTAGATCCCAAATTGATAACAACAATTAAAAACCTAATTCTAGAAAGTGTCGATAAATTTAATACAAAAAAACCCCCAAAGACGGCATTAATTGCATTACATCGATTAGATTTGCTGGACGATTTCGATAAAGTTATTGGAATCAGGGATGGTAAAGTTTTTTTCAATATCAAAAGAAATAACTTAAAGAAGATTCATTTAGACAAAATATATTAAATAGTTGAACAAATTAAGATTAAACTATACCTCATTATCTTTTCTTCCAATTTTGGTATGCATACCTCTAGGGTATCAATTAATAAACAATATTCATTTTGGAGGATTTAAATTATTCCAAGAATTCTTAATTTCTGCATTTAATCCCAAGATCGATAATGAAATTATTATTACCGTAATTAAGCGATTAAATGAAACTATTTTAATTGGTTTTTTTAGTTGGTTAGTAAGTATTATTTATGGAGCAATTTTTGGAATAATTTCCTCAAATATTTTTTATAAAATCTTTAATATTCCAAATTTTTTCTACCGCATAATAAGGTTTTTCCTAACAATAATTAGATCTATACACGAAGTGGTTTGGGGAATACTATTAATGCAAATATATGGAATAAATTTTTCGATAGGAATAATAGCTATATGTATACCCTATATTGCTGTAAATTCAAAAGTTTTTGCTGAACAATTAGAAACTATTGACTACAAAAGTTTTGAATCTATAAGTCAAATAAATGCACCTAAATTTTCTTCTCTACTAACTTTAATATGGAATCCAATAATAAATACATTTAAAAACTTTGGTTTATATCGATTAGAGTGTTCAATAAGAAGTACGGTGATTTTAGGACTTTTTGGGATTGGAGGAATAGGTACCAATATTTTTTTATCTTTCCAAACTTTAAATTTTAGAGAGTTATGGACTTATTTATGGTCCTTAGCAATTTTGATAATTCTTTCTGGATTAATATTCAAAAAAATAAAATTTAAAACTACAAATAAAATCCTATCTATTTTTTTTATTTCAATTTTTTTCATAACAATTTTATTTTCTTTTTCATATTTTATTTATTTTATTTTTAATAATAATTTTGAAAATTTTAATTCCTTTATTTCTCTATTTAAATCAAGTTCAGATTTAGGATTATTCGATATCTTAAAACTTATATTAGAAACAATAATTTTAAGTCTTTTATCAACAGGAATCGCAATTAGTTTACCTCCATTAGTAATAGGAATTTTTAACAACAATACTTCTAAAATTTTTATAAAAATTTTTGCATTTTTATTACGTTTAATACCTACACCTGTAATACTTCTAACTCTTTTAACTTTTAATAATCCTTCTGTATCTTTAGCAGCTTTAACATTAGGTCTCCACAACGCTGGTATTACTAGCAAATTACTTTTTACAAATCTTGATAGCCAAGACAAGAGAAATTATATTGCAATGAAATCTCTAGGAATCTCAAAAAAGACTGCTTGGCTTTTAGGTTTATTTTCTCAACAAGCAAAAAGTTACTTAGCATATTGCGCTTATAGATCTGACATTATTATTAGAGAAACTGCAATTGTTGGGGTTATTGGAAGTGTTGGTCTAGGTTGGCAATTGCAAGAATCACTAGGTTCCTTCGCATGGAAAGAAGTTACTATAGTTTTGATAACTTATAGCTCTATAGCAATAGTTGGCGAATTAATAAATGGTAAAATCAAAAATAGTTTAACTTGATTTGTAAGAATAATTTGTTAAATCAAGTAATTATTTTTTCCAGTTATAGTGATTAGTTTCCCGAAACAGCTAGTTGTAATTGGAGATAGCTCAGTTTATGGATGGGGAGATAATGAGGGTGGTGGATGGTGTGAGAGGCTTAGAAAAGATTGGTGCAATAACCACAATGGGCCAGTTATCTATCAACTTGGCGTTAGGGGAGATGGGATAGAAAAAGTTTCATCTAGATGGGAAAAAGAATGGTCATCTAGAGGAGAAACTAGAAGAAATAAACCTAAAGCAATCCTATTAAATGTAGGTCTTAACGATACTGCAGTAATTGGTCAGATAAATGGAAGACATCAATTAGATATAGATGGATTTGGATATGGATTAGAGAGGTTAATTAATGAAATGAACTCTCAAACAAATGTATTTGTTATTGGTCTGACACCAGTTGACGAAAGCAAAATGCCGTTTGCAGGATGTCTATGGTACTCAAATGATTTTTGTAATTCTTATGAAAGGAGGATGGAGGAAGTATGCCTCAATCAGAATGTCCCATTTCTTCCTACTTTTAGAGAAATGTACTCTGATAAAAGGAGTAAAAATTGGATTACGCATGATGGAATTCATCTAAATTCCGAAGGTCATTTCTGGCTTTTCCAAAGACTTAAAAGCTGGGAGATTCTCACAAAATGGAAGGAATCCTAAGTCTTTTCAAATATTTTTAACTTAAAAAATATGAATATAAAAAAAGAGCAAAGATAGCAAAAACAGAAGCAATACTTGTCTGAATAGCATTTACTAATTCATTACTTAATTTATATTTGTTTTGAAATTTAGCACCAATAATACTCTCAGAAAGTGTGGCCAAAAAACCCGAAACTGCAACAACTATTAAATGGTATTTTGAAGAAATAATTGACAGAAGAAACATTACAAAGGCCATAAATATTGATCCCAAAAAACTTGCTAATGTCCCTTCTAAACTGACTCCTCCTTCTGTCCCTCTATCAACCTTTTTAAGTGAAGTAATTAAATATGTATCCTTCCCAAACCTTTTCCCAATTTCGCTGCCAAAAGTATCCGCTAATTTTGCAGCAAAACTTGCAGCAAATCCTATTTTAAACATCACTACGTTGGCAGGATTAAATTTAGTCATAATTGCGAGAAATAATCCTGTAGCTGCAGAGCCCCATACATTTTCAGGACCTCTTTTCCCACCTCTTTTTTCAGCTATTCCTTGTTCTTCTTTAAATTTAAAACCTATTTTAGTAACGAGAGATCCAAATATTAAATAAATTACAACTGACATCCATCCCTGCCAAGACAAACAGCCCCACAAAATTGTTCCTAGAATACCCGCACTAATCCAACCACCTTTTGTCATCAAAGGAATCTTGCAAAATATATAAATCAAAATGAAATTAATAAAAAAGCCTATAAAAAATTGATTTCTAATTAAATCCATATTTATTTATTTATTTACTTAATTTCAAATCAATTCTCCATTGATTTAGAATTGATGATGCGTTAATACTAGCTGTTGAAGTTCTTAAGATAGTATCGGAAAGTTTAACAAAGGTAATATTATTTTTATTAAAAAAATCAATTTCTTTAGAGGACCAACCTCCTTCAGGGCCAATTACATTCCAAAAAATACCTCCTTTTTTATTCTCAAATTCTTGCTGTTTTCTTAACCATTGATTTAAGTCATATATAGTTTCTTCTCTAGTTACGGAAATTGAAACTCTTTCTTGATTATTTCTAATTTTTAGCCATTCAATAATATCCACACCATTTAAAATAGATGGTTTCCATAATCTCTCACTTTGCTCAACTGCTTCTTTAATAATTGAATTCCATCTCAAAAGTTTTCTCGAAAAATTTAAATTTTTGTTTACCTGTCTTTCTGAAAATAATGGCTGAATATAATCAATTCCTATTTCAGTACACATTTTTAAAATATCCTCAAAACCACTTTTAGGTATAACAACAGCTATTCCTAATAAGTAAATTTCTTGTTCTTGAAATAAGTAAGGTTTTTTTAATTGAATTATTTCTAAACAATCATTTTTAACTTTTACAGCTTTCCATAATGAACCTTCTCCATTAGCTATAAATATTTCATTACCATTTTTTATCCTCATTACTTTATTTAAATAATGAGCTTCTTCTTTTGAAAGTTGTAAGTTTTTATTCTTAATATTTTCAATTCTCTCATGGGAAATAATTAATCTTGTTAAGTCTTCCATCTAAAACACTTAATCTTTGAAAACTAAATCTTCATGTTGTTCAATTGCCCAATCATTATTTTCACCCCCAATAATTAACTCTTCAATTTTTACATAATTATTTGATATCTCATTCAAAGAATTAATTAATATGTCTATTGAAATGGAGTCTGAAGTTCCAAAATCAACCCAACATCTTCCCCAAAGATTTTGATATTCCATAATTCCTAAATTATGCATTAAGGCGGGAAGAGATGCATTTTTTTGGTCATTATCGTAGGACATCCAACTTAAATCGGAACCTTCTTCATGAGTTTGCAAATTTTCAGAATTAAATCCACCTAACCTTCCCAAAACGTACCAACTATCAAAAACACCATCTAGATAATTTTTTTCATCTTGAGTTGGTGATTCTGAAAATCTGATCCATATCCAACAATTAAAAGGATCAACTTCCCTAAAAATAATATTCATATTGACTAATAACTTTTTAGATCTATAGCTATTATAAGTAAGTTATTACTAGATTAAAATTCATACCTATAACTTAATTAATAATGCTTGACTTAAAAGAAATATCTTATCAACCTCAAACTGGTGAAAGAAAAATAATAGATAATTTAAATTTAAAAGTTTATGAAAATGAAATCATTTTAATTTGCGGCAATAGTGGTTCTGGGAAAACAACACTTCTCGAAATAATAAGCGGATTAACAAATCCACAAAAAGGAAAAATCACTTGGAAGAAAAAAATTTTATCTTCTAGACAAAGAAGATGGATTTGTGGAGTAGTATTCCAATTTCCTGAAAGATACTTTATAGGTACAACCATAGGGAAAGAATTAAAAATAGGCCATAAATCTTTAAGAGAAAAAAATATAGAAATAGTTTTAAATAAAGTTGGTTTGAAAAAAATTAATCTGACCCAACCACCAGAACAACTAAGTGGCGGGCAACAAAGGCGATTAGCTGTAGCAGTTCAACTACTTAGAAACCCCTCAATTCTTTTACTTGATGAACCAACTGCTGGATTAGACTATTCAATGAGAAATGATGTAAAGAATTTAATTCTTAATTTAAAAAATAAAAATACAATTATTATTGTTACTCATGAACCTGCCTTATTTGAGGGGATACCTTCTAGGATATTATTCTTGGAAAAAGGGAAAATCAAAAATTTTATGAAAGAAAATCATGCAGGATAGGATAGTTCGGGCTACTGCAGCAAATGGAGGAATAAGATTAGTTGCGGTCTTAACAACAGAATCTTCTTTAGAAGCAAAAAAAAGACACGGTCTTTCTTATTTAACCACCTGTATCTTAGGTAGAGCATTTAGTGCTTCACTACTTTTGGCAAGCTCGATGAAGATAATGCATGGAAGAGTTACTTTAAGAGTTAGATCTGACGGACCTTTAAAAGGATTACTAGTTGATGCAGGTAGAGACGGAAAAGTTAGGGGTTATGTAGGAAATCCTAATTTAGAATTAGACCTAGTCAAAAAAGGTAATAATAAATATTCTTTTGATTTTACAAAAGCATTAGGTAAAGGATATTTAAATGTAATTAGAGATAGTGGATTTGGAGAACCCTTTACAAGCACTGTTGAATTAGTAAATGGAAATATTGCTGAAGACTTAGCTTCATATTTATATCATTCAGAGCAAACTCCCTCTGCTGTATTTATAGGAGAAAAAATCCAAAATAAAAGTGTTATTTGTAGTGGAGGCTTATTAGCTCAAATTCTACCTAAAAAAGATACTGACCCACTACTAATCTCACTACTTGAAGAAAGATGTAAAGAAATTAATTCATTCAGCGAAGACTTATTTAAGTCAAAAGATAATCTTCTTTCTTTAATTAGAAATATATTTCCTGATATTGACGATAAATCAATCTCTGAAAAAGCTCGTTCCCAAGAAGTTAGTTTTAAATGCAAGTGTTCCAAACAAAGAAGTTTAAGTGCAATGAAAATGCTTGATAAGAGCGAGTTAGAGGACATCCTCAAGAAAGATGGCAAAGCAGAGTTGGTTTGTGAATTTTGTAAAAATAAATATCTTATAAATTATGAAGAGATTAAATCTATGATAGAAAATCAATCATAAAAAAATTACGCCTAGCCATAAAATAACCATGGCCGGAATACTTTGAATTTTTTGTATTGATAAAGAGTTGTTTGATACTTCCTGAATGAAAGAATTATTTTCAAGCAATCCACCAAATATTAATCCTATTGAGAGAAAGGTAACACTCCAACCCAGAGAACCTATAAATCTTTTCCCCGATTTAATTTGAGTATAAGTAAGTATTAATGTTGAGATAGAGAGTAAAAGTCTATTATTAGAGTCTGGACTGATAAATAACAAAATTAAAAATAATAGCCCAACAGATATTTTTATTGAAAGATTATCAAATGAGGGAGTAGTTATTTTTGGAAGACTATACTGACTTGAATTGTTAGAGGTATTATTTAAATTTTTTATCTTAGAAAGAAGTGGGAAATTGTTATTGGGAAATTGATTAATTTGTTTTTCTTTTTTTGAGGCACTCACAGCTTCATAGCTTACATTTCCTGATTGCCTGGCTTTCAAACTCCCCATGAGTAATTGATCAAAGGAAGATTCTATTTTCGCTTTTAAAATTAAATCTTCACCAGCCTCTTTAACTTTAATATCTCTAGCCTTCTGAATATCCTCAAAAGCAGCGCCTTCTTTTACACCTAAAATTTCGTAAGGTGATTTTTCGTTATTATTTTTATTACTGTTTGAATCCAAAATTTTTTACCAATACTAACAGATTAACTAATTTTATAATCCATTAAGACTTTATAAAACAATTGGTTCGACTCCACTAACAACGGGCGCAACTTTGTTTAAATTTAACTGATTATTGTCTTCGACAAATTGATTTAGATTCCACTCATTTTTGAAAAGAATAACTGGCCTATTCCAGCAATCTTTAACTATTTTACAGTTGAATATTCTGCCTAGTTTTTCAATGGCTGGCCATCCATCAGAAATCCATCTAGCCAATTGATATGGCATTGCTTCAAGATTTGCATCTACACCATATTCACTTTTTAATCTGTGAGTTACTACCTCCAACTGCAATTGACCAACGGCTGCGAGTATAGGGTCTCTTTTACTCTCATCAAAGTCATAAAGAATCTGAACAGCACCTTCTTCTCGAAGTTCATTAACACCCTTTCTAAAGTTTTTAAATGCTGAGGGATTTGGATTTCTTAGCCAGCTGAATATTTCAGGACTAAAGGATGGTATGCCCTCATATTCAAGATGAGCACCAGTATAAAGAGTATCTCCAATAGAAAACATCCCTGGATTATTTAAACCAATAACATCTCCAGGATAGGCATCATCAACTACTTCTCTATCTTGCCCAAATATTTTTTGTGGTCTTGATAATCTTATTGTTTTCCCAGTTCTGGAATGTTTAACTGACATATCCTTTTCAAATTTGCCACTACAAACTCTTATAAAAGCAACCCTATCTCTGTGCTTTGGATCCATATTTGCCTGAAGCTTAAAAACAAACCCACTAAATTCATCGCTTGCAGGTTCAATGTCCCCTTTATTGCTATTTCTTGAAGTTGGTTTTTGTGCCATTTTTAAAAAACTATCTAAAAACGGCCTCACACCAAAATTAGTCATTGCAGATCCAAAGAAAACTGGGGTTAAAGAGCCATTAAAAACTTTTTCTTTTTCAAATTTAGATCCTGCCTCATCAAGAACCTCCAATTCTTCAAGTGAGTTTTTAAGTAAATTTCTCTCTACATATTTTGATAGTTCTTTATCTTCAAGACTTAATCTTTTCTCATTCGATTGTTTCCCTCTCACTGCTTTATCAAATAAAATCACCTCTCTAGAAAATCTATCAATAACCCCTCTAAATTCCTCGCCACTCCCAATTGGCCAGTTTATAGGTAGGGTATTTAATCCAAGTTCTGATTCAATTTCATCAAGTAAAGAAAATGGCTCTCTTCCTGGTCTATCCATCTTATTTATGAAAGTAAATATTGGTATTTTTCGCATCTTGCAAACTTCAAACAATTTTCTAGTTTGAGGTTCTAGTCCTTTAGCAGCATCTTCCAACATAACTGCATTATCAGCAGCAGCTAATGTTCTATAAGTATCTTCGGAGAAATCTTGGTGGCCTGGTGTATCTAATAGATTAATTACTGATCTTTCATATTCAAATTGCAATACAGTTGATGTAATAGAAATACCTCTTTGTTTCTCAAGTTCCATCCAGTCTGAGGTGGCTTTTCTCTGATTACCCCTAGCTTTTACTGCTCCTGCCTGTTGAATGGCACCTCCATACAAAAGAAGCTTCTCAGTAAGAGTCGTTTTCCCAGCATCCGGATGTGAAATAATGGCAAAATTTCTTCTTTTATTTACCGCATCCAGTATTTCTTTATTATTTAGAATTTTAGTACCTAAGCTCATTTATATAATATAAGGGCCTTTCACTTAGTTCTTAAACATTACCATAGACTATTAAATAATTATCACCTTCTTCAAACACATCTAAAGAGGACAGATCATTCTCTAAGGTGAAATTTTTTAACTCTTTAAAAGTATAAGAAGCTCTTAAAGATGCATAATAATCGTTAGTTAAAATCTCATTATATTTAGTTGAACATTGTGCTTTGAGTTCTAAAGCAGACTTTTCATCTAATGGCCTTTTTAAGTCCTTGTGAAAATTTACAGTGATATTACTAGATAGACTTCTTATTGTATTGAAGAAATCTTCAAGATTGGTAATGTGATGAATCAAACTGTTGCTTACAAGTAAACTAATTCTTTTTTTAAATAAAAAATTATTTGATTTAATATCTTTTATGTCAGAACAAATGTAGCGTAAATTTTTTAATTTTTTTTGATTATTAGAAATACTTTTATTATATTCTGCTCTCAAAATCATCTCTTTAGAGCCATCTATTCCTACGACTGAAGTATTAGGCCATTTTATGGCTAACTTCTGAGAAATATTTCCTGGCCCGCATCCTAAATCAACTATTAAATCTTTTTCATCTAAAGAAATATTTTTTTTCAAAAGATATTGATTTATTTGATTAATTAGATTAACTTCCCCTTCTGAAAAATCAGCTTCGTCATAAGAAATGACCTGCTCTTTTTCTTCCATTAATTCAGGTTCGGGGACTCTTTCCATATCCTTTCTTGAAACAAAGATTTCATATTAAACATAATTCTACACAAACCGTTAAATAGTGGTAAGAATAGTTGCAGACGCCACAGGTAGAGTTATTCTTCCAGTACGGGTTATTTACATACGTTTTTTTTATCGTGACTGTTGCACCAAATAAAGCTTCTTCAGAGAGCAATTCCAATAATCTTAAAAAAGATGATTTTCCAAAGACTGCGCCAGCTGCTTATCCAGTTTTTTTCAGATCTTATAGTAGAAAAACTTCATCTGGCAAAAGAGAGAACTGGAGCGAAGTGGGCGAAAGGAATTTATCGGGATTAAAAGAATTAGGAAAACTTTCTGAAGAAGAATTAATCCTAATGAAAGAGATGCAAAGTAACCAAAAAGCTCAGCCTTCGGGAAGATGGTTATGGATAGGCGGAACCCCTTGGATTAATAAGAACCAAAATTTCTCAGGAGCATACAACTGTACCTCAACAAACTTAATTGATTGGGAAGCCTTCGCATTAATGATGGACTTAGCAATGATGGGATGTGGAACAGGTGCAATAATTGAGCCTCATTTTATAAATAATCTACCTACGGTAATTAACAAAATAAAAATTAAATCAGTCAGTGAAGTTGGAATAACTCCTAAAGATCAAAGAGAAGAAAAGTCATCATTAGAAATTAAAGGAAAAGATCTTCATATCAAAGTTGGGGATAGCAGAAGAGGATGGGTAGATAGCTATAAATATCTTCTTGAGGCATCAAGTAACGAGAGTCTTGAAAGAGAAATTGATGTTTATATTAATTTGGAAGATATTAGGCCTGCTGGAGAATCATTAAAAGGTTTTGGTGGTATGGCAAATCCTATCAAATTGAAAGATCTTTACTCCAGAGTCGCATCACTTCTTGGAAAGGCAATTGGTAGGAAATTAAGTACAGTAGAGTGTTGTTTATTAATTGATGAAGCTGCAGTAACCATAGTTGCTGGGAATATAAGAAGAAGTGCTGGAATGAGACAATTTGCTTCAGATGATAAGGAAGCCGCATCAGCAAAAGAAAATTTATGGAGTCAAGATGAGAATGGTAATTGGAGAATAGATCCTGAAAAAGATGCCCTCAGGATGGCTAATCATACTAGGGTTTATCATACAAAACCTACTTACCAAACTGTTTTGGATGCCGTAACAAAACAATTCCACTCAGGTGAGGGAGCTATTCAATTTGCTCCAGAAGCAATCGCAAGGTCAAATGCAGATATTCTCAAAGATGACGAATTGAGAAAGGAATTTATTGAAATCTACTCAGAGCAAGGTAAGGATGAAGCGAGAAATTGGATAAATAGCAGTTATGGTCCATTCTCTGAAGAAGAGCTAGACCACAGGATGAGCCGATACGGACTTAACCCTTGTGGTGAGATCTTGGGAAATGATTTCCACTGCAATTTGGCTGAAGTTCATTTAAATCAGATAGATCCTGAAAATTTTGAAGAGCAAAAAAAAGCTTTTAAGGCGGCAGCTCTTTCTGTAGCATGCTTACTTAATCATGAATTTGAAGTTGAGCGTTACAGAAAAAGTAGGGAATATGATCCTATTGTAGGAGTAAGTTTCACTGGATTATTTGATTTTTGTGTCCATGCCTTTGGGACGCCATGGTTGAAATGGTGGGAAGCAGGAAGGCCAAATAGCGAAGAAGGGAATGCCTTCAAAGAAAAGGAAGCTAAATTCTTAGATTCTTGGAGAAAGATAGTAAAAGAAACTGTATGGGAATATTGTGATAAGCATAATCTAAGGAGACCAAATAGATGCACAACAGTTCAGCCTGCTGGGACTAAAAGTCTTTTAACAGGCGCAGCTCCAGGATGGCACCCGCCAAAGGCTCAAAGATTCATTAGGAGAATAACTTTCAGAAAAAATGATCCAATCGCTTTAGCTTGCATGGATTATGGTTACTCAGTTGTTCCATCTCAATCTGATAAAGATGAAAATGGCTGCTTGCTCGATAATCCATTTGATCCAAGATGCACCGAATGGCTGGTTGAAATCCCTACAGAAGTTAGTTGGGCAAATATAGAGGGTGCAGACCAAATAGACATTAATAATTTCTCAGCATTAGCTCAATTTGATTTTTACATGCAAGTGCAGAAATTTTACACAGAGCATAATACCTCAGCAACCGTAGAATTTAAAGAAAATGAAATCGAGGATTTAGCGAAAGCTATTCATAATGCGATAGAAAACAATCAAGGATATATTTCGGCAGCATTACTTGCTCGATTTAGTGCCAACGCTACTTTCCCGAGATTACCTTTTGAGCCAATAAGTAAAGAGGAATATATTTCATTGCAAAATAAAGTAATAGAGAGGAAAGTTAATAACGATTTCTTTGATGCTCTTAATAAATATGATGTTGGAGAACTATCTGAAGCAGGACCAGCAGGTTGTGATTCAGATAAGTGCCTACTTCCTTTGGCAAAACCAAAAGATTAATTTTTGAATTATTTGTAAATAAAAAATATAAATTAGTTTTTAAAAATTTAATTTATGGCTACCTCTTAAATAGGTACATAAATTATTTATGACATTAAGCTTAAATATTGGGAAATTATTTAATGATTCCTCTAGTCATGCATTAGTGGATGAGCTGAGAAAAAGAACATCAGAAGAGGATATTTTAAATTTTGAAGAAAAATTTAACTCCAAAAACGAAAAAAATCTACATGTTTATATATGTAGATTTCTAAAAAATAGATCAATATCCAGAGGGCTAGCCTCTAGATGGTTAATAACCATAATTGCAAACAAAGAATCAAAAATTGATGCTTTGCAAAAATTAAATAACTAGGTCAGCCCTGATAGTTTCCATAAAGCAATTCCGAAAATTGAGAATCCCATTATAAAAGTAAAAGCCAAAGCATTTACCAATTGAACCTTATCATTCATTCTGTTTGCGAATGGTAATAATTGAGCAAATAATGGAGTCTCTTCAACTATTGCGGATTTTTTTACTGTAGGTTTTTTGCTTCTAGAAAACATAAAACAAATTTTATAATCTTAAAAATTTTACATTTAAAAGTTCATTAAATAAAAAATACTTCTCAAAAACGAACAAAATGTAACCTGTAAGCAATTACACAAGGATAATGTATAAATATTTATAGCAGAAACCTTATCTACCATTAATGTATTAAGTTTATTTTTTAAAGACCTAGACAAATAATTTTCTTGAATGTTATTATAAATTTGTAGCAACCGCTACCAAAACGTTCAACTTGCGTTTAGCAAGCCGCAAATCGACTTAAGCCATGGAACGGGGACTTAAGCGAAACCGGAGCTTAAAAAATGACTCTAATTTACAGAGGACAAAAGTACGTCCAGAACAAAGAAGCAGCTAAGAAGCAGCATAATGAACTAACTTACAGAGGCAAAGCCTATACAAGCTAGTTTATTGGACCAATAAATAGAAAAAGCCACTTGCAGTGGCTTTTTTATTGTCCAATCTTAGACTAAAAATAACTTAATACTTCTCACACGCATTAAAATAATATGATCTAATTGCATTTATAGATTTGATAATCATGGCAGACCAGAAACCCTTATTTAAAGCACCTTATGACATAAAAGACGTTAGTGCTCTTTTCGCTATAGTTGCCTTCGTATTAATAATTGCTGCCATAGTTGGTAATAACTTATTTGGTTTATTTCAAGAAAATGTGAATTTCGGATAGTGGAATTAGTAAGAGTTTTACTTTTTTTCAACAAGCTCAATTGCATAAACGGTATCATTACAATTATTTTTTTTGTCCCACTCTTTAGCTGCATCTGAAGTCATTTCAGCTTCAAGTGCTTCCATATCTAGGACGTTCATTATTAAATGAGATTTATGCTCGCCAGCTTGTACGAATTCATATTCTGAAACTACTTCTTGACCCATTGCTTTTATAAATCCAGAAACGTCAGATTTGAATTCTTCAAATGTGCAGCTAAAAGTTGAAATAATGAGTGTGTTCATAAAAAAGGTAACTAATTGCCTCCTTATTGTAAATTGAATTTTAATCTCTAACTATGAGTAGACTTTGGCGACTATTGGACCAGCTTCTTCATCAGTAAATACAGGTGTGGTCTCCCAATTAAGGAATTCACCCCATTCAGCTGCATGCTGATATATTGCTTTTGGATTATCTGTCTTTAAGACTATCCACCCTTCTAGAGATCCTGGGGCATGATATCTTCCAATCATCTCGACTCCAGGATAATCTCCTCCTCCTCCAAGAAATTTTTCCGCACCTTTTTGATGATATCCTGTCTTAAATGACCAGTGCTGAACGTAAAGCATTTCTTTAATTTTGTATTGGCTTTTTATTAGTAGCAAGAAAAAAAATTATTGAAAATATATTAATAACAGTTTTAAGAATTGAGTTATAAATAACTACTTTATTAACGATAATGTATGAGATTATTATTTGAATAATCCCAAGAAGTTATAGCGTTGCCTTTCTGTTACCAATTTTTGAATTTATTTTAGGCCCTAACTCTACATACTAAAGCATGACTTCTCCAACTTTTAGAAAAAGCCAAAATGATCACCTAATAATTTTTTCTTTCACAAAACAATAGCAATGTAAAAAAATGCCGCTTGACATTAAAAATTCAATAGCTTCCTGATCATTTCTTATCCTTTCGCCAAGAGTTATCCAGGACAAATCAAAATAAGAATAGAATGCAGCAACGATTAAAAAGAAAAGTGAAAACTTTTTACTAGGCAAAGCTTCTATATCAGGCCAGATTTTCCATCCCATCCACCCGAATAAAATTCCAGTAGATATGAATGAAAAATGCAGATAGTTATTCAAGCCTTTGAGATTATGTAAGTTTGTTTCCCCTTGGACATTGATTTCCCTTATAGTATCTAATCCAATAGAAGTGATTCTCTCAGCCCAACTAATTTCTTCACCAGCAGCATAAAAACAAAATAAAGTAAGTAATATCCAACAAATAGATTGTTTTATAGAACGATCTCTTTTTTTGGAAAAAAGGATTACTATACAAAACAAAAAAGAGAAAAAATATCCTAAAAATTGCAACCATTCAATTAAGCTGTCTTCCCCTTTAAAAAGATATTCAAATATATCAAATGGCAAAAAATATATCACGCCGTAGAGAATTAACAAGTATTGTACTGGGAAAACATATACTGAGGGATTAATTGCTCCCCAAGGTGTATTTATAGTTTTCATTTTTAAGATTGAATTTTTTGTAAAATAACTATAATTCAAAAACTAAATAGTTTATCTTTTTCATTTTTTTATTTAAAAACATAAATTAATTCTTATTTTTTTACTACCAAAAGCATTTGTATTTTTCAAAATTATGAATGTTTATTTAGATGAAAATGAAAACGATTTACTGGCAATTATTTATAACCATAACTTAGATGACGGATCAATATTTGATTTTATTTTTTAAGTTGTAGATGGTAAATTCTAAAAACTTTCTTGTATGACTTTTTTATGAAATTTTTTTTTTAAAAAATCTAACACTCTCATATTAAAAAATTAATTATTTCGTAGGAATCAAAAAATATAACTAAATCCTACATTTATTGATGGTTGAATCTTGTTATATGAATCGACTAAGTCTTGTGTTTTATTCATCCATTCATCAATTTTGGTCTGTACATAACTTGGCAATGGATATTCGGTATCAGTAAAGTTTTCTAATTGTGCAGGAGATATATATTGGATTCCTAGAGATATATTTGTATGAAAGTTTTTTGTATTTTTATATTTATAACCAAGATATGCAGATGGGATAAAATAAATTTTCTCTGGATCAGTTTGTATAGTTAAATTTCCGCATGCTGAGCAAGTTAATGATAAGTTCCTATATGAATAGGTTTCTTTTGTTAGATCAATTTCATGACTTAAATTTAGGTTTGAGAGTTCAGCATTACCTTGAAAATAAAAATTAGATTTTGATTCTTTTTGCAGAAAATTATGTTGGTACAATAAACCTATCCCAAAATAATCGGCTGTTATATTTCTATTTTCTACAAAAATATTTTTATGAGTAAAAAAATCCTTAGGTAAATAATTAATTCTGATTCCTAATTTCTTTTTGGGATTTAAAACCTTTATGAAATCAAGATAAATCCCCTTTTCTGATAACCCAGATCCTATTTCTTCAAATAGTTTGGGATCTGATTTTACTGAGTTTCTAGTAGTAAATGTAAATAAAACTAATAATATTTTTAAATATCGCAACCTAATTTTCCTTACCATTAGATTAAAGATATTATTGGGTAATTTAAGCGAATTATAAGACAAGTTTTTTAAATGTCTTCAGGAAGTATTTCAAACTTATATGTAATAGCAAGATACCTCTTCTCGTCTTTTTTGACTGAGAATTTTAGGAATACTGATATTTATAAAAGCTATATATTAAATCAGACTTTTAAGAAAGAAATAACCTCCGGCTCTCTAGATTTATCAAATTTCACGAATTCTTCTGAAACTTTTAAAGTTAAAAATTTAATTTTTAAACTCAAGCCAAGGAATACTTCTGATATAGAAATAGAGCTCAAATATAACGGCACAGTAACTTTTAATAAAGCTAGCTCTTCTAATAATTATTACAGTAGTTTCTCAGCTTCTTTAAATCCCACATGCCAAATAACTGATACAACAAATGGTGGAGATTCTTTACTAACTGATTTCCTTACTTTTGATCAAATAAATATATCAGGGACAGGATTTTTTGAAACTATAGATGACTTAATTTTTATTGGATTAAACTCTTCAGATGTAAATTTAAGATTTGATTCTTTAAATTTTGATTTTACAAATACAGATAATCAATCTACTCAAATAAACTTTGATGCTCAATCTGCTGATAATTACACAGTAACAAAAACTATAGATGGAACTTTAGTTGAGACAAGTAGTGTTGATGGAATAGACGATGGTAATGCGGTTTTTTCAATATCAGGGACAGTAGAAGCTGGTCAGACTTTAAGCGTTTCTACTGATACAGCTGATCCTGATGGAACGGGAACTTTAACTTATAGCTGGCAAACCTCAGATAATACAACCAGCTGGAGTGAAGTAGGAACTAGTTCAACATACACTGTAGCTTCTGCTGATCAAGGAAAAAAGATAAGAGTCAAAGTCTCATATACAGATAATGAAGGATTTTCTTCTGGAGAAATAACTACTTCTGAAAAAATTATATATTTTAATTCAAATGGAATTACAGCAGATGGAGGAAGCGGTGATGATTTATTAATTGGATCAAAGAATGTTGACACCCTAAAAGGATTAGATGGTAACGACGCAATTTACGGTGGTGATGGTGATGACAATATTGAAGGTGGAGACGGTGATGACACAATCTATGGAGAAGGAGGGAATGATACTCTTTATGGCAATGAAGGTACTGACACCATTTATGGAGGAGATGGAAATGACCTGATTTATGCAGGGAATAGTGGCGGTGCTGAAACCAGCAACACTAATGAACAGTTAATTGATGCTGGATCCGGTGATGACCGGATGTATATAAGAAGTGGTAGTAAAAACGTAAAAAT